>JAPLOC010000390.1:0-6008 GCA_026692825.1 Planctomycetota bacterium
TGCCGAAGATGTCCAGACCGCGGCGTCGTAGGAACGCCGTCCGCCACATTCGCGCCCGAACGGCTCACTTACGGACGTTGCCGGCGCAACAGTCACCGTCCGTAATTCGGGGTCGGCTTTTCCATTCGTGCGGAATCCCTCGCATCAGGAGCGCAGAATCAAATTCGACGGAACCGGGCGGAAACAGCCGCTCATTGGAAATCCAGCTTGATTCCACCCGCTCGACCGCCAGCGGTTCGACCTTCCAGACGTCGGTTTCCAGCTCCATGCCGTCAAACACGCCCGGCGTGCGCGTCGCGGAATAGCCCACGGCCCCGTTTCGAAAGAACTGCGAAGCTTCAGAAATACTGGAAAACACCGAGGTCTCGGGCAGTTGTGTCGCGACAGTCCCCTCCACCAGCACGTGGGTCTGGCCATCCACGGAATCGAGTCGGACCGACAAGTGATCCGGTGTTTCCGCGACCTGGAACCGAGCCAGATGCTGAACTCCAGGAAACCAGCGGCCGCCAATGAGGGCGTTGAGTCGCGAAGAACTGTCTCGGCGGGGGACATACACACCCGTCCGCACGCCGGTCTCGTCATCCCATTCCACCGCGATCCGGTGAGCGGCGTTTTCGGACTGAAGCCCCATCCAGGCGGGCAACAGCCTGGGCCGTACCTGTTTCAATCGGATCAAACAAATCCCCGCAATGGCGCGTCCTTTCACCAACAGCGGTCGAAATGGGGCAGGCAGCAACGGCTCGATCACCTTCGGGTCAAACCGATAGTTGACGAGAATTCGCCGATCGATCAATCCGGAAATCACGGGGACAAACATCGCGACACGTCAGTCAAGAAAAGGGACTTCGCGGGTGGATTCCGGACACCAACCGGATTTCGCGTACGCAGTTCACAATATCAACGACGGAATCGGGGACGCCATTGTAAGCACCCGTCCAGGGTCAAAACCGTGATATTGTGGGGCGTGCGACACAACCTTCAGAAAATCCGGCAGAAAGCACCTGTAGCCTGGATTTTATTCCACGCGATTCCCACAGGCGGTTCGCACGAGCCTGTCACTTGCAGTCTTCGTATTCGCGTTCCCCGCCGTACGGTGGGCAGGACGGGAGGGCAAGTTGGATTGTAATCAACCACCCGCCTGAATTGCAGAAGGGTGCCACGTCCAGCGACCAACGGGAGTCGGACGTGCGAGTGTCAACTGCCGCTGCCGCCCCAAACGCCGCCGATTTTGGTATTCCAGCGGGCGGTTGATTTTTGTGTATGCCTTTCGTGTGTTTCGTGCCTTTCGTGGTTCCGACTGTCCGTCAAACCACGAGCAAACAACGGGATCGTTCATCGCTGATGCGAAATCGTCCGGCACAGCGTCAAAGCGCTCGCTCACGGTGTGAGCAGAGATTGGGAACCACGAAAGGCACGAAACACACGAAAAAAACGGAGAATGAAAGGGTTTTTAGGCGACATGCGCTGTGGCACGAGTTTGGTGAACTCTCCAAGTACGCCTGAATCGCAGAAGGGTGCCACGGCCAGCGACCGACGGGAGTCGGCCGTGCGAGTGTCAACTGACGCCGCCGCCGGAAACGGGGCCGATTTTGGTATTCAAGAGGGCGGTTGATTTAAAACCACGCTACCCTCCCCCAATCGCACCTGCTGTGAATGCTACAGTCTTCCCAAATCCTCTCAAGCAGCGTACACTTCACTCGGTGATGTGCGGACTTGCCGCGAATTGAGAATGATTCGAAAGGAACACTCAATGCGCGCTTCGTCTTCTCGATGGTTGTTGTGTGGGGTGCTGGTTTGTTGTGGGCTGCTGCCGGGGGCGATCAAGCGGCCAATCCGTCGGCCGACGTTTGATCCGTCGGTGCCTGCGGTGGACCTGTTTGAGGCTCGGGAGCGGGGGCTGGTCACGACGCAGGTGATCGCAAAAAACGCCCAGGAAGCGAATCTCTTTGTGACCAATTCGACCGACCAGCCCGTCAGCGTCGAGATTCCTCCCACCGTAGTCGCGGTGCAGATTCTCAAGCAGATCGGTGCCGGAGGGAACCTGAACGGGGGCAACGGAGGGTTGAACGCCAGCGGATCGGGTGGTGGTGGTCAGCCGGTCGGTGGTGGCCTGGGGAACGGATCCAGTGGTAACAATGGCGGTGGCGGGGGAAACAACCAAAACCCCTTCGGCAACGGGGGAAATGGTGCCAATCGCGGGGCGGGATTCTTCACGATCCCCCCCGAGCGAACCATTCAACTCCCCTTGCAGACAGTTTGTCTGGCGCACGGTCGTCCCGATCCCACACCGCGGATGCAGTATCAACTCGTGTCGGCAGAGGAATTCACCGAAGACGGTCGAGTCCGAAAGATCTTGGGCGAAGTCGCCCGTCCCGGGGTGGACCCGAAAGCGGCGCAGGCCGCCGCGTGGCACCTGACCGACGATCTGAGTTGGGAGACGCTGGCCGCCAAGAAAATCACCCATCTGGCGGGGATTCCATCGGAGCCGTATTTCACTTCCAGGCAGCTTGCCGAGGCGCGGCGACTGGTTGAGTCGGCGTCCAAATAACGGGATTGTCGCATTCGTCGATTTTCCGGTAAGATCAGCCCCCCCGAGCCGTGGGATTGCGGTTTGGGGGGACGCTGCTCGTTCCGTCTTTGAGTGATCTCGCCCGATTCCGCTACGCGGACACCACACGACTCCAGGGAAGGAGTTTCGACAATGGCCACACTGACGGCCCCCACCGCCCCCCCTCAATCCACCTGGAAGCTGCGTACGAACTCATTGGAAGAAATCATCGCCGAGGGTCGCGCCCAGCCGGCGAAAATGCGCGGGGCACTGGCGGTTTGCACTCTGACCGGGCTGCTCATGTGGGGGGCTTTCACTCCCCTCGATTTCGGGCCGCTCGCGTGGTTCTGTCTCGCGCCTCTCTGCCTGCTGGCCCGGCTCGAACGCCCCACACGTGGTATGTATCGCTCGGCGTACCTGGGGGGCCTGCTCTTCTGGATCCCGGCGCTCCAATGGATGCGGCTGGGTCACGAAACCATGTACGGAGCGTGGATGGCCCTGGCGATCTACATGGCGATCTATTTTCCAGCGTTTCTCTGGCTGTCGCGTGTCGCCACCTGGCGACTGCGGATTCCGCTCACACTCGCCGCTCCGGTTGTCTGGACCGGACTGGAACTCTTCCGGGGCTTCTTTATGACCGGGTTCGCCTGGTACTACCTCGGTCACACGCAGCACCGCTTCGCCAATATCGTTCAGATTTCGGACTTGGTCGGTGTCTACGGAGTCAGCTTCCTGCTCGTGGCGTTCTCGGCCTGTTTGGCGGAATTGGCTCCCGCCGAATGGTTGCACCGACTGGGTCTGGTCCCCGTTCACGCCCCCGCCGGAGTCCACACCACCAATCGCAGTGGCCAATGGCAACGGCTCGCCTGCTGCCTCACGGTATTCGTTCTGGCGTGGGGATATGGTCTGGTTCGACGGACTGGCCCCGATTTCCCCGTCGGCCCCAAAGTGGCCTTGGTGCAAGGGGATTTTGAATGCGAGATGCAGCATGACGAATCCCGGTGGATCGAGATCCAGCGGACCCATGAGAAGCTGACTGGCGAAGCGGTTTTGAAGCAGCCCGACTTTATCGTCTGGCCCGAGTCGATGTTTCGCTGGCCGCTGCTCGACGCGTCGGCTGATCTGACCGATGCCGAGTTGCAGGCGGCTCACCCGAATCTCCCGGTTGGATACTTGCGTGATCCCAATATCGCCAAGCGACTCTCGGATCTCGCGCAAATGGCCCGTGCCGGCATGATTGTCGGGTTGACCGGACTCGAACTCGATCTCAAACAAGCCCGCCGATTCAATTCCGCCGTCCTGGTTCAACCCGACGGACAGATTGAGCGACGTTACGACAAGATGCATCGCGTGGTGTTTGGTGAGTACGTCCCCCTCAGCGAGGAACTCCCCTGGCTGCGTCAGATGATGCCCTATCCCCCCGATTTTGGCATCGAAGCGGGACGGGGCGTGATGGCCTACGAAAGTGGTCCCTATCGTTTCTCTCCCATCATCTGTTTCGAAGACACCGTGCCACACCTGGTGCGGACGCTGGTGTCGGCGACGACTGTTGAATCGGAGTCTGGGCCGCGGCAGATCGACTTCCTGGTGAATCTGACGAACGACGGCTGGTTTCGTGGTTCGAACGAACACGAACAGCACCTGATCATCGCCAGTTTTCGCTGCATTGAGACGCGGACTCCCATGGTCCGCTCGGTGAATACCGGGATCTCGGCGATCATTGACGGAGATGGACAGATTCGCGAGCGAGCCGACAAGGCGACGAACGCCGTTGTCACGGGGAATATTCCGCTCGATCCGCGGACGAGCGTGTACGTGGCGACGGGTGACTGGTTCGCCGGCTCGTGTCTGTCGAGTTGCGCGTTGCTCGGAGTCGTCGGATTCGCGACCCGAAAAAAGAACCCGCAGCCGGGGTCCGACGCGAAGGCCGGCTGAGATTATGGATTGGGGAGAATTTTCCCCACTCGTAATTGCGACCGATTGTCGGGAGGCACAGATTGTCCTACTCTCAGCGAGCCATTTGAATCGGTCTTCGCTCCACTCTGTGCGGTTCCCGCCCCGATGAATCTCAACCCGTCGCAAGACTTTCGTTCGATCTCCCTGTCGCGTCGCGAGGTCCTCGCGGCGGGGGCGGGCCTGTTATTGGGTGGCCAGGCGATGGGTAAGGAGGGGGACCCGGTGGAAAAGAAAACCGGCGAGCGAAAAATCGCGGAGGCACCTCAGTTTGATGGCAAACGGGCGTTTGAACATCTCAAGGCGATTTGTGATATCGGACCGCGCCCGAGTGGTTCCGACGGGATGGACAAACAACAGCGGCTGATCGCCGAGCATTTTTCGAAACTGAAGGGAAAGGTTGCGTTCCAGTCATTCGACGCCCCTCACCCGCAGACTGGGCGTCCGGTCTCGATGAATAACATCGTCGTGTCGTGGCATCCCAAACAGGAAGAGCGGGTATTGCTCTGCTGCCATTACGACACCCGGCCGCTCCCCGATCGCGACTCGAATCCACGGGTCGCCCGGAGTGGTGTCTTTGTGGGGGCGAATGACGGTGCCAGCGGCGTGGGGTTCTTTATGGAACTTGGCCGGCATATGGCGGCGATCGAACCGCGATTCGGGGTGGATTTCGTCCTCTTTGACGGCGAAGAGCTGGTGTTTCACCCCAATGACCCCTATTTCCTGGGTTCGGAGTATTTCGCCAAGTCGTACCGAGACGATCCGCCCGGCCACCGTTACGTGTACGGCGTCTTGTTCGACATGATCGCGGACAAGCGGCTGAATCTTTATCAAGAAGTGAACAGCCTGCACTACGCCCGCCCCATCGTGCAAAGTCTGTGGAGCAAGGCGGCCGACGTCGGAGTGAAGGAGTTTATTGCCAAGCGCAAACACGAAGTCCGCGACGACCACCTCCCCCTCAACGACATCGCCAAGATTCCCACGATTGATGTGATCGATTTCGATTACGAACATTGGCATACGGCCCAGGACATTCCCGCGAATTGCTCGGCGGGGAGCATGGCCAAAGTGGGGAAGGTCGTGCTGGCGTGGCTGCAGGATTTGCCCGACGAACCCGCCCCGGGTGCGTAAAGGGGCAGGGTCGATTCCCGTGATGCGGGCCGTTCAGGTGCTGGACGCGTGGGACTGAGCGACCTTCATTCCGCCGGTGGCGTTCAGCAGCAGGGGCAATACCACAAGATTCCCCAGCAGCCCACCCAGCATCGCCACACTGCTGAGGACGCCGAAATAGACCAGGGGAATAAAGTTCGAGAGCGTCAACACCAGGAACCCGGCGACGAGCGCGAAATTGGCGTAGAGCAGTGCGCTGCCCACATCCTGCTGAGTCCGCTCCAAAGCCGCCCCGAAACCGTCACCGCGCGCCAGTTCGCGTTTCAGCCCCGCGAGATAGTGAATGCTGGAATCGACGGTCAGTCCCATCGCCACACTGGCGATCATGGCGGTTCCG
>JAPLOC010000390.1:6035-10540 GCA_026692825.1 Planctomycetota bacterium
GAAGGTTCAGCCAACCCATCACGGCGATCACCAGACCAATCGCCAACAGGTTGGGAACCAGCGACAGTAACCCAATACGGATGCTGCGATATGCGACCGCCATCATCGCCGCGATCATGCCGCCGGCGATTAGAAAACTGGACCATTGATCTCCCAAAAGGCTGTCGGTGAGAAACGCCAGCAGCACATGCAGGCCAGTCGCGCGGGGTTCGATCTCTTCGGAATCGGTGGGAAAGATCTCCTGGGCGGCCGCTTCCACCTGGGCGATCAGTTTCAGTTTTTCTTCCGAGCGCTTCCGTTCATGTGACCGCAGGATGATTCGCATGCGCCCGTGTTCGGGGTTGTATAAGCTCGGAATGAACTCGGGTTGCAATTGGAAGAGGTACTTCTGCTGGCCAGCCAGCCCCGAAATGAAGAACGGCACTCGCGGAATAATGTCGATTCCATCGGTGATCGCCATTACCTTGGTCAACGCGGGTTGATCCCCCGTACCTTCCTTCAAATCCCGCAGGCGGGTCGCCAGCTCGCGGACTTTGATGAGGTAGTCATCGTCCAGCACATCGGGAGCGGGAAAGTTGATCTCCCACGAGCCGGCTCCCCCCAAATTTCCTTCGACAAAGTCAAGCGCTTTCAAGATCGGACTGTTCGCCCGGAAATTGCGACTGAAATCGGTTTCCACCGTCAGCCGGGTACAGCCGACAATCGTTAGCCCCGCCAGAAGCAGCAGCGACAACCAGACCTGACCCGGGTGGTACTCGACCCAGTGTGCCAGGCCCGTCAGCGCACGCAGAACGAGTCGTGACCCCGGCGCGGGCTTGGGGTCGACAGCGAATCCGCCGATCAATGCTCCGCCGGGAACCAATAGAGCGAGCGCGGGGAGGACCAGCATGGTCCCCAAAGACATCATCAGGCCGAAACTGGCGACCGGGTGAATATGGCTGGAGAGTTGCGCCCCGAATCCCCCCGCAGTTGTCGCACAGGTCCAGAAGATGGCCGGTGCGAGTTGTTGCAACGCGTCGCGCAGTGCCTCGGCCGGCGATCGGTTCGGACGCAATTCCTGATACCGCACGATCACGTGAATCACTGTGGCGACGCCAATGATAGTGACCAGCGAGGTGAGCATCGAACTGACCATGCTCAGTCGAAAATCGAACGCGACCAGAATCGCCCGCGTCCAGACAATGGTCACCCAGACCACCGCGACCGGCACCAGCGTCCACCGCAAATTGCGGAACATGCCGAAGATCACCCCTAGTAACAGGAGCGAGGACCACAGCCCCAGCCGGCCTCCATCTTCTTCAACATAGCGGAACATGTCGTGAACCTGGACCGGCTCACCCACCACAAACACCGGCAGCCCCGTCTGTTTGGTGAACGCGTCGCCGATGACCCGCACCTGACGGATCGATTCGCCTCGAGACGTCTTGGTCTCGGACTGAGGAAGTAATCGCAGCACGACTGCGGTCGTCTGGTTGTCATCGCCCAGCAGAATTCCCCGCGATAGAGACCGCGCCTGGCGGTCGATCTGCCCCAGCTTGGGAATCTTGCGTAACGACTGAGCCCGGCCGACGATCGCCGCCAGATCCTGGGTTGACTCAGGGTGAACGCCCTCGACTTTGGAAAGGTCGGCTGAAAAGCGGGTGACGACGTTGAGCCGATCGTTCCGAAATTCGTCGGCCGCTGGGTCGTAGAGTTCGGGGTCGCGATACGCGACCAGCACCAACTCGTCACCGCCGAACAGGCACTTGCTGTCGCGGTAGTCGTTCAGACGAGGATTGTCGTGTGGGTAGAGAGCCTCGATCGATTGATCGAAGGAGAGCCGAAAGGCGAACGGGAGGGCGACCGCCGTGAGGGCGATCGCCAAGAGGAAACAGGCCCCTCTCCAGCGAACCTGCCGGTCAATGAACCGGTCGAGCCAGGAGGTCGGGGAATCGGACATGGTCTGGGAAATGGGCGGCACTGGATTCGAACCAGTGACTTCCACCGTGTGAGGATGGCACTCTAGCCGCTGAGTTAGCCGCCCGAAACCTTCCGTGGCTTATCGGCCATGACGGCCGTTCCGTTGTGAGTTGGATTTTATCCGGCAGACCGCAGACACGCAAGCGGCTTGCTTGCGGATCTTGGAGTCTTATCAGGAGGGTTCGCCTGGCTCGAATTTAGGAGGTTCGAATTTGGGTACGGACACGTCATCGCGCCGTTCGAGCGGCGCAGGGCGCGATTGGGGAGCCGAGGCAGTGGTGGGGGCGGGCGTGTACGGCGAGTGAATGCTCGTCCGGATATGGTCGTCCAGGCCGCCCAATCCCTTTTTGAAGTCCGCCACTCCCTTGCCCACGGTTCGGGCAACCTCTGGAAGCCGCTTTCCAAACAGCAACAGCGCGACGATGAAGAGAATCACCATCTCGCTGGAATCGATTCCAAACATTCAGACTTCCTCCCATCAGGCTGGCGTTGAAACAGCCAGCCGCGCTGTGACCCAAGGGAATGTGCCAGAAACCGAACTCAGGCGTTCCTGTCAGGCGTCAACCTTTTTGGGAGTGTCGCTGGAACTTGATGGGGGAGACGACGGTTCTTCGTCGATGCCACTGACCCCCTTCTTGAATTCCGTGATGCTCTTACCGAGTGAGCGGGCGATTCCGGGAATTCGCGCCCCTCCGAACAACAGCAGGGCAATTCCGAGGAAAATCAGCAACTCCCAATGGTTCAATCCCAGCATCGCAGCTCTCCTGATCACAACGTGTTGAAGGGTGACAATGTAATGACGGGTGACCGCTCTTGCCCAGGCCCAAAGCGGTTCCCCACTCGATTGATCCGCAGGAGAGCAGACCGGCTGAGCGGCGGCTTGGTGTGGAAATTATAAACCTTCGCTGACCGATGTCAATTGACGCGGATGACGATAAACCGTCGCATTCTGCGACAAAACAGTTCGATTTTGCAAAAATCCGATTCCCAGCCTGTCAACTTGGCGGTCTCTTCCTCGATTTGCGACTATTCTTCGTTGCGAGATGCGATTCTTTGGGACACCACCGTCCGCACAGAAGCTGTATTTCGCAACGTCGGCTCGCCCGTCGCGGTCCAGTCGAGTAAACTGATCGGTAAGATCCGTTACCAGTTCTGTTGTGAGACTCCCGGGAATTTCCTGCGGTAACTCAGTCACCAGAACTTGAACTCGCGCTGTTCCGTGACGACATGAGTCCCGACAAGCCAGAGCCCGACCAGCCAGTGCCAGAGGAGCCGGATCCGTCCGACTCCCAACCCAAACCAGCAGATTTCAAGGGGTCCAAACCCGGCGGATCTGATCCCGGTTCAAATCTGGATCCCAGCGGGGGTCTGGATTCAGTCAAAGATGAGGATCCCAGTGAGGAAGAGGCGGATGGCCCGAAGACCGACTTGAAGGCATCTGACGCCACTTTGCTCCGTCGCATTCAAACCGGCGGGCAAGGCCCCTCTGAACAGGATGCGGCCACGGAGCTGTACCTTCGGTACGCGCGGCGATTGCACGGCCTGGCGACCCGGCAAACGTCGGAAGATTTGAAGCAAAAGGTTGATCCCGAGGAGATTGTTCAGTCAGTTTTTCGCACGTTTTTTCGGCGTGCCGCCGACGGTGCCTACGACATTCCTCAAGGTGAGGAGTTGTGGCGACTGCTGCTCGTGATGACACTGAACAAGATCCGCCGGGCGTCCGAATACCACCGGGCGAAACGTCGCGACTACCGCCGGACGATGTCCGTCGGAGACGACAAGATTTTCCAGCATCTGGAACAGAGCAGTTTTGAGGACGAGTCGGCATTGCAGTTGCTGCGGCTGGTTGTCGAAGACCTGATCAGCCAATTGCCGGAGCCGCAGAGCGAGATGGTGCGTCTGCGGATCGAGGGATACGAGGTTGACGAGATCGCGACGTTTACCCGTCGATCGAAACGGACGGTTGAGCGAACCCTGCAGAGATTCCGCGATCGCATGACGCGAGCGCTCGAAGACGGAGAGAGAGATGAAGACAATCAATCCAGTGAGCCCGGCCCTGCCGCTGACGCCAGAGAATCGGGTGGATCCGAGTCGCCAGACGGACCACAGCAACCGGACGAGCCCGACCGAACAGGTCCGGCGGGCGGAACAGCTTGAAGACGAGCAGCTTGAAGAGGAGCTGGCCGAGTGGGTCGAGCAATTCGAAGCGGCCCGGGCGAAACGGGGGGATGTTTCGCTGGCGGAGTTCCTGCCGCCGACGGATCACCCGCTTTATCTCGACATTGCCGCCGAACTGATTCGAGTCGATCTCGAACACAGTTGGACAATTCGCAATCCCAAGCCACTGACGTGGTACCGGGAACGATGGCCGGCGGTATTTGACGACCCCGACGCCTTGGCGGGAGTCGCCTATGAGGAATACCGGTTGCGTGCGGAAGCGGGCGAAGCGGTTTTGCCAAAGGACTACCAAAACAGCTACGGGGTGGATGTCGCGCTGTGGCCGGTTGGACTGCGCCCGACTGAACCGGACGAAGTCGCGGTCTCGC
>JAPLOC010000391.1:0-5120 GCA_026692825.1 Planctomycetota bacterium
TGCACTGCCGAGGCGGGTGGGTTACAGCCACTTGGGCACTCCAATGCCCAGCCGACGCGTGATCGATATTTGACGAATGACACGGGTGGGATTCGAAACCACAAAATCACGAAGGTTTGAGCTTCGCCGCTTTGCCAGCTTGCGTACCGTGCCGACACCAAATAGCGTCCCCGACGGGATTTGAACCCGTGATCTCCAACTTGACAGGGTGGCGAGCACTCCGGGCTGCTCTGCGAGGACGTGAATCTCGTCAATGGCTCAGGCGGGATTTGAACCCGCAGCATCCTTCGTTCTAAGCGAGGGTGGTCTGCCAGTTGCCTACCGAGCCGCATCTCGAAATTCCCTTCGGTACCCAGAGCAGGAGTCGAACCTGCACACGCTCGGCCCTTTTGGAAATCAACACCGAGCCGAGCCGCTCAGCCGTTGGCGTACCTGGGCCACAGTTTGAAAACGATTCCAATTGACTTCCGAGAATTGCAGGGGGCAGGACTCGAACCTGCGGACGCGTGGTTCAGAGCCACGAATTTCTACCGGCAGAAACTACCCCGCAGGGTTTTCAGCAAGCTGACGATCGCGATCATCGAAGAGTGCCCTGTGGGAGTTGAACCCACCTCGCCAGCTTGGAAGGCTGGAACCTTTGCCGGTCGGCCAAGGGCACATTCGTCATTCAAGGCGGAAGGAGAGGGAGTCGAACCCTCAAGGCTCATCGCTCGACGGTTTTCGAAACCGCTGCCATCGCCAATTGGCTTGCCCTTCCGTGAAGCTGCGGTGGCAGGACTCGAACCTGCATTCGTCTCCTTAACAGGGAGCAGCCTTACCATTGGGCCACACCGCAAAATATCAGTCAGCGTGGTCGGAATTGAACCGACGATCTCGTGCGCCCGAGGCACGCGCCAAGTTCGAATCGAACAGGGGCCAATCTTTCCCACACGCTGAAACTTATTGACATCGGACCTCGATCGACGAAGCACCCAGCGGGAGTCGAACCCGCACATCCGACATGGCAAGCCGGTAGGCTTCCGCTACATCATGGGTGCGCTGAAACGTCGCCGAATTGTCAAAGAACGTGAGCTGTCGAATGGGATCAGACGGACTCGAACCGTCACCATCAACCGGAGCAGAGCTGCCCCAAGGCAGGTCCGCGGAGGGCGATAGTCTCCTTTTCAGAACAGGCCGAGCGTGCTGCCGCTAACACCTTGATCCCGTGCTGTCTCGTCGCGAATCGAAGAGGAAAGTGGAGAGTGGAAAGTTGACCGCAGCCTCGGCTTCGCCTGGCTGCTTTATCGCGGCTATTCCGCGATAGGGTCGGAGGGATTCGAACCCACGCCCGCCTGGGTAAAAGCGGTTGAATCGCCGGGGGTGGAGTCGAACCACCGCTGTCGCCTTATCAGAACGAGGTGCTTCCGTTACACCACCCGGCGGAATCGGGATGGCCGAAATTGAACTGACAATCGAGTGATCGCGGAACGGGGATCGAAGTGGGCTGGAAGGCGCTCGAATCCTTGTCTTCTGGTCTTCAGCCAGACGCTACACCGTCTCAGCTACCAGCCCGGGGAAAGCGCGGCGTCTCCGCCAACGCCGACAAGCAAAAAAGCCCGGCGTCACTCGCCTTGTCTGGGGCAGGTGACACCGGGCTTCCGAGAATTCGCGGAGGCCTGAAAGGCTGATGTCAACTGCGCAGGCGATACGGAGCATCTCCGTTCGGCAGACTCGGTTTCCCCGATTGATTCGCAGTCATGGGCCAAAACCCTGGCCGCAGATCGGAGCGCACCGGCTGCGTCGCGAGAAAATTCGCCGATCTGGCGAACCACCTCGTATCGCACTCTGCCCGATGGGACATCAGCCGCAGGAAGTACATGATCGTCGAAACCGTCGAATTGGAATCAGCGTGGAAGGTTGGCGGCAATGAGGCAGTCACCGCCGCAAATAGAAAGACGCCAGTCGCGCGCAAAAGGTTCACAGGACATCGCGGAATTCTCCGATTGGCTGGCCTCGCCGCTGAGGTCCATTCGAGATGGCACCTGTTTCGAAAGCAGTTCGAGAAAGCGAATTTGCGGTCCACGGTGCGCATGGGTAGACTGCTGATTCTTGCGGCCACAGGACGGAGAAGTCATTGACACAAGTCAGAAACTGTCGACGATTGGGGGACGGCTCAGATGCAATTGCAGGCGGCGATCACTTCGATTGGCAGCTCTGGCGTGTTTCCATCGCGGGCCTTCCTGCCCGCGTTCACGATTGCCATGGGATTGCGATTCGGGCATGCGATCCCATTCGTCGCAGAAAGCTCGTTGCTGACGTCGCTCGAAAACGTTCCCCACTGGTTTACGCACGATCTCTCTCTTTGCGTCCTGGGGGTTCTTTCGATCGTCGAACTGGCAGCAACGAAAAGCGAGACGCTGCGCGAATCGGTTCGCGAATTCCAGCACTACGCCGGGGCGGTCGTCTCATTTCTCGTAAGCTTCGGCCTGCTCAACGCGACTGATGCAGGAGCGCTCGACACGATGCGGGAGATGAGTCTTGCGAACGGGTTGCTGGCGGTCGGCAATGCGTCTGGTGTCTTCGTCCTCGGCACAATCCGCAAACAGACACTGGAACTCTTGTCTGATTTCGACCCCGACAACACTCTGGGGCTCCAGCGGTGGCTTTCGTGGATCGAGGATTTCACCGTTGTTGGGGCTGTTCTGCTCCTGCTTGTCTTTCCGCTGCTCATGATCGTGTTGAGCACGGTTGGGATCTTGCTGTTGTCAGTCTTGAGACGAATCCTTCAACGACGGGAAGAAAGCCTGCGTATCGAATGCGCCGGTTGTAGAGCGAGAATCCTTCCCGGAGCGGTTGCGTGCCATGAATGCCATCGCAAGGTCGATGTCCCATGCTCGGTTGGGTTCTTCGGACAGTTCACCCCGGCTGTGCCGGCAAATCCCCAAACACACGCTCTTCGACTGCTCGAAAACCGTCGCTGTCCCGTTTGCGCCTCCAGATTACCTCGCGGACAGGTCTGCCGATCGTGTAACCACGCAGTGTTTTCAAATGCCGAAGTCGCGTCGAAGTACACAGACTTCATCGACCGCCGACGATTTGTGGTGCTCCCCGTCTGCATCGCCCTCAGCCTGGTCCCGATTATCGGTGTATTGCCAGGAATCATCTACTACCGCTTGATGCTTGTTGCTCCGTATCAACGGCACCTCTCACGATCGAGCCAGCTCGGAACGCGTTGGCTGGTCCGGGGAGTCAATTTTCTGCTGTTGAGTATTCAATGGATTCCAGTTCTTGGCGGCTTTAGCCTGCCATTGATGGCGACAACCAGCCACCTGCTGTTCCGATCGTCATTTCGCAAGTCACTGGAATCGGGAGTCGGCGACGAACCCGTCAAGTCGAAGCCGGTGAAGCTCAAGAGGAAGTCGGTCAACAGGCATGAGTAGAGACTCACTGTACGTCGGATGACTGATCGAACTGATCGGGGTATTCGTCCCACGCGAGTTCGCAGGCGGTTTTGTAGTCTTCGGGGCCGTCGACGTATTCGGGATCCCCTTCAGGGACAATCACGCGCACCTCATCACGCTGCACAAACTCAACGTGCACTCGGTCGTCGTCTTCCGGGATGAAGTATTGCAATTCGAGTACGGAGCCGTCGTCGAGCGTCACCAGGAAGTGTGTTTCGACTTCGCCCTCTTCCGCATCCACTTCCAGAGCAGGCCGCTGGGTAATCAGCGTCGGTATCGATTCAAGTTCGGCAATGTCCGAAGAGTTCGCCTCAAATCGCCATAAATTCAACTTCCCTTTCACCGGAATCGGCGTCTTGAGTGCCCGGGGATTGGCGACGATCCAGCAATACTCGCCGACAATGAATTCCGGGCCGACGTCCCGATTCAACCCATGTTTTTCCGCAAGCCCCTCGACGCGATCTGCGAGCTCATCAATGGGAATCACATCGATCAGATCCACGACTCCAATGATCGCCCCCGTCGCAAGCCGCTTCTTATCAATTCCGTATTGCTCGCATTCCCCGTTCTCAATCTTTGACGAGGCATGAATCCAAAGTGCCCCACGGTGCTTCGTATTCCAACTTCGATTCTCGCACCAGTCTTCGCCCGAAAGCAGCAGGCTGGCCCAAGGTTGGCGAATGGACAGAACGGTCAGCGTTTCAGTGGACATGGCGTTTGCTTTGAATGAATTGAAATATTGCGATATCAGCCCACCGCGCGACTACGTCATCCCCAACCCCTTCATCGCTGCAACCGTCGGATCCGAGTAGAAGATCGGATCGACCCGCTCCATCACATCGCCCGGCACCTCCATGAAGTTCCGCTTGTTCTCCAGCGGCACCAGCGCCCGGCGGGCGCCGTTGTCCATGGCCACCTGCAACGGTTCCGAGAGCGATCGCATCGATTTGATGTTTCCTTGGATGCTCAGGTCTCCCAGAACCACCAACCCCGGCAGCACGGGTTGTCGGCGGATTGCCGAATAGACCGCGACGACCAGCGCCATCCCCGACTCGCACGGAACCCGGTTGCTCAGAAGATCGATCGCCTCGACATGAAAGTCGGTGGTGTCGATCGCCTGGGCGATTCCCATCTTCACCTTCTGTCCCATCAGGTAAGCGAACGCCCGTGTAATCGACTCCTTCATCACGCCATCGATCCCGCCGGCAATCTTCAGCTTCCCCGTACCAGGCGATGAACCGATTTCCAATCGGTAGAGCCCAACTTTCGCCTGATCGTCGACCGAGGCGGTGTACACGCTGCCGGGAGCGAGCGGATCGATCGAGATCATGTCTCGTCCACCCTGCTCAGGCACACCGACAAACCGCTCCTCGCGGGTTTCGTTGTCGATCAACGAGAACGATGTCTGGTGGTACTCGAACGACCCCATCTTTTTGAGTTGCTCCTTGACCCGTCGTCGACCCTCCAGCGCCAGCTCGGCGATCTCCTGCAACTCGTCATGGGTCATCTCGCCGTGAGGATAGAGCAGCTTGACCAGCCCCGAGACCGTTTTACGGACCGCCTTGACGTCGCGGGCATTCAGATGCGATCCCAGAGAAAACGATCGATCGAGCACTTCGGTGAAACTGTGACGCCGCAGTTCGCGTAACGCCTCGGCCAGATAGTCGACCACGAACCCGT
>JAPLOC010000391.1:5138-5808 GCA_026692825.1 Planctomycetota bacterium
CAACCCGCATCTTGGGAATTTCCCACCCCGGAATGTAAAAGTGCAGGCGGTCGATGAACGCCATGTCTTCGCGAATCACATCGGGCATCGGCATGAAAAGGTGTGACGACCGCACCATCACCTCGACCGGCTGATTCGTGTTGCCGAACATCGCGATCGACGCTGTGCCCGAGACCGAGTCTTTCCCGCGGGCAAACGTACTTGATTCACAATACGTCTTGAGGGTGGTTACGAGCTCCTTGGGCATCTTCTGCAGGTCGGCCACCTCGTCGAAGGCGACCGCATCCCACAGCCCCACCAGTCCCATCTTGCCCGTCGCCATGTTGTAGAACAAATTGGCGACCGTCGTCGAACCGGTCAGCAGGATGCAATAGGGCGAAAGTTCCTGAAACGCGTAACTCTTCCCCGTTCCCCGCGGCCCCAGTTCGACGAGGTTGTAGTTCTGTTCGCACAGAGGAATCAGTCGCACGAGGAAGAGCAGTTTCTGCCGTCGAGAGAAGTGCGTCGGCTCCATGCCGATCGAGCGCAGCAAGAGATCGATCCATTCGTCGGTTGTGAACTGCTTTCGGCCGTCCCGGTATTCATTGAGGTCGAAGGTCGCGAGCTGAATCGGTTTCAGGCTCTCAATCCAGAACGGGCTGCGTTTTCCCTTTTGCTCTTCGTCGTACTG
>JAPLOC010000392.1:0-367 GCA_026692825.1 Planctomycetota bacterium
GCGCGAGAGATCGCCGACTACATCGTCGTGATGGCCGAGGTCCGCAGTCACAAGGACCCCGAAGTCGCCTGGCACGACTACCGCCGGCTGGTCGACGCCCTGTTCCTGCGGAAATATGCTCCCGAGTTTGTCGAAGAGATGAAGGGGATCGCCGACGGGGCCGCGGCCGCCGGCGCGAAGTACGACAACCGCCGACTCGACCTGATCGATATCGCCATCATCAATTCCGGTGCCGAGATCGCCTATCTCGATGATGGATTGAAGGCGACGCCGAACGGACTGGAACGGCAGAAACATCCCCGGCCACAATACTCGCTGTACAAGGGGAAGCCCCGCGAAAACTGCAGCGCATTTGTGGCGACCGGAC
>JAPLOC010000392.1:414-4521 GCA_026692825.1 Planctomycetota bacterium
CCGGCGACCGCCGACGGCCGCCCGGTCCTCGGGCACATCACCATGTCGAGTCTCGGGGAGGTCAATCACTACAACGTCTGGATCGATATCGTGCCGGCCGAGGGACATCGCATGGTCTTCCAGACCTCGCCGGGCGGAATTCAAAGCGGTCTCGACTACTACATCAACGCCGCGGGCATGATCATCGCCGAGACGACGATCACCCAGACGCAATTTCACGCCGACGGCCAGGCGCTCGCGTCACGAATCCGAAACGCGGTGCAATACGCATCGACAATTGACGAGGCGGTCGCGTTTTTGGCCGACCGCAGCAACGGTTTGTACACGAATCAATGGCTGCTTGCCGACGTGAATACCAACGAGATCGCGATGTTCGAGTTGGGAACCCGGCGGACGCAACTGTGGCGCAGCAGCCGAAACGAATGGTTGGGGAACACTCCGGGATTTTATTGGGGGTGCAACAATTCCCAGTCGCTCGATGTGCTGAAAGAGACCACGCCCGATCTCGGCGGAAAGCCGGCCAATCTGGTGATTCGGCCGAATGTCCGCGATACCGCCTGGCAGCGGCTGTTTTCCAATCGCAAGGGAAAAATCGGCGAGGCGTTCGGATTCGAAGCATTCACCACCCCGCCCCTGGCGGCGTTTCCCTCGTGCGATGCCAAATTCACCACAGCGGCACTGGCGAAGAAGATGCAGAGCTGGGGGCTGTTTGGACCGCCGCTGGGGCGGACCTGGGACCCGGCACCGCAAGACCGCGAGGCCTACCCGGGGATCCGCCCGTTGATCAGCAATGACTGGACACTGCTCAAAATCGATTCGCCGGCTAAGAGCGATTCCGATACGAAACTCGCCGACATTGTGCCGTTTCCCGGTGAACATTCGGCCGACAAGCCGCGCGTCAAATTCGACTATCTGCATCCGGCCGCCTGGCGTGGGACGGTCTTGCCAGCGAGCGACTCGGACCTCTGGCTGGCCGCCGCCTTTTCGGAGTACGAAAAGATCGTATCCCTCGAACAGGCGCTCACCGCCGAGGCGGACGGCGAGGATCTCACGCAGGCGGACCGCGATCTGATTGACCTGGCGCTCTTTCAGCACGAGTCGCACTGGCGGGCCGCCGTGCGCCGGCATGGTTCCGACGTGGCTCTGTCGGCAACGGTCCCCAATCATTTGCGCAGCGAATGGTACGAAATCGCCAGCGGCAAGGGGGTGCTGTTGCTGCACGCGTTGCGCGAACAACTGGGACTGGAGAAGTTCAACGATCTCATGGATCGCTTCGGCACCGCGCATGCGGGAGAGGCGGTGTCGACAGTCGAGTTCATTGAACATTGCCGATCGCACGCGGGAGATGCCGCCGACACATTGGTGAGCGAGGGAGTACAGACCACGCAACCGGGGAATTCACTGCCGGATATCTGGACGATCTTCAGCTTTGAGGCGGAACCCGACCGCGCCTTAATTGTTTACGGAACCGAGCGCGACAAGTCGGCTCAGCAAGAGGCGGCGGGGCTATTGCAGCGGGAGATCGGACGTCGCTTCAGCAACGCGACGGTTCCGATTCGAGCCGATCATGAGGTGACGGTCGATGACCTGAAAATACACCACTTGCTGTTGATCGGCCGGCCGGCCGCAAATCATGTGACGGCGAAAGTCGCGGAGAAGCTCCCCGTGCGGTTCACGCAGAATTCCTTCCGGGTCCGGAACGCGACGTGGGTCGACGCCAGCTCGGCGGTGATCTGCGCGGCGGACAATCCGTTCGATTCGCGATACTCGGTTGTGGTGTACGCGGGACTGGGAGCCGAGGCGACCTGGAAGTGTGTACAATACCTGGACGCCGACGAAGACCCGGCCGCGCAGGTGATGCTGTTTCCCGCGCAGGGACCAGTGAGGAAGTTCCGGATTCAAGCGGGCGCGAGTGAAAGTGTGCAGAAGTGAGCCGGGACAAAGCGTCGTGTTCGATTTGACCATCGGTTTTTCAGTCGATTGAACCGCGAGTGGAATCACGCATCGTTCCACGGTCCCCAGACCCCATCCGGCTCGGGGGCTGTCGATTTCGTCAATCCGCCCGCGTGTTTGCCACAACCGGAGCGACGCCGCGGAGCGTCGTCGCTACAAAACCGACAGCTCCCTCGTGTGGATGGTGCATGAGTTGTCCATCCAACACGTCCTGGGCCTTCGGCAGTTTCTGCTGCGAGGCATGGACTATGGTCACGCTCGAGTGGCTCTGAGTCTTCCTGGTGTCCCCACCATCAAATCGGCCGGCGCTGGGGACGGCAATCGTCGTACTTGACGCCTTGCGGAGGATCATTTCGAAAAGATCCCCCTTGACAACTACTGGAAGACCAGTACGATAACACCAGTATCTACGGGCCAACCAGTAGTTGTGCGGTTGGCCCTGGGTGGTCCGTTTCCAGGTTCGGTCTCAAGAGTGAATCCCACATGTCGCAAGTTGTCCCCACCGAGCGGGAATTGCAGGCGCTCAAGATCCTTTGGGATCGGGGCGAGGCCACGGTGCGCGAAGTGTGCGAGGCGCTCGATCAGCGCGGCGAACAGCTCGCCTACACCACCGTGCTCAGTCTGATGCAGGTCATGGAACAAAAGGGACTCGTGTCGCATCGTGCCCACGGGAAGACCTACGTTTACCTCCCTTCCGTCGAACGCGAGGCGACGGTCACGCATCTCACCCGCGGATTCCTCGACTCAGTTTTTGACGGCGCGATGGAAGAGTTTCTGGTTCACGCCATGTCGAACCACAAAATCTCCTCGACCGAACTCAATCGGCTGGAAACTCTCATCGAACAGGCCCGATCCCGGGGACGTTCGAAAAAGGGGGGAGAATCATGAACGTGATCGTTGATCGTCTGATTCAATACGTTTGCGACTACCTCGTGCTATCGACGATCTGGCTGGCGCTGGGCTTGCTGGCCCAGCGTCTGGTGCGTTCCCCCGCGCTCCGGGTCGCCTGCGGATGGTGCGTGTGCGCGGGTTTGGTAGGGCTGTTCGCCATCGCGGGCTGGGCGGACAGGCCACAGGTCGACTGGCCACGAATCGCTTCCGTTCCCTTGCCACTGACCGCATCGGTCAATGATCCCGTAGGCCCCACACAGTCAGAATTCGAGGTGATCGATCATGAAGTGATCGAATCTGTCGACGAATCAGTTCGCGATTCGGACACTGCACCCTTGTTGACGGAAGCCGCGGCTGACGAATTCACGGCAGTTGTGAAACTCAAAGGACGAGCAGTGGATGAAAATCCGCTAGCCGCACCCGAACAATCCGTCGTTGCTGGAGTGGATCACGCACTCTGGGAACGTCCACACGACATAATTGCTGCCGAATCCGGAGTTGAGGCTTCGACGATTGCGTCGGGTACGTTGAACGATTCCAACGTGACGGTGGACTCGACGGTTAGCCCATCCACGTCCGATCCCTCACGTTGGGAAAAGCTCGGTCGACAGTTGTTGTGTGTGACCTGGCTGGGGGCGGCGATCGTGGCACTGGTCTGGCTGGCCCTGGGGTCGGTTCGGACCGGTCGGCTGAAAAAGAACTCTTGGCCGGCTCCCGAGTGGTTGAATCGGGAGCTCACTGAGGTGATTGGAATTGAACGACGTCGGCCCCACCTCGCGCAGAGCGCTCAACTCGACACTGCGGTCGCGCTGGACGCGGTGCGGCCGATGATTGTGATGCCGAGTCGCCTGGTGGAACGCGGGAGCGATCCTGCCCTGTCGGCGATGCTGGCGCACGAACTGGCACATATTCGCCAGGGAGATTTGTGGCTGTTGGCGATTCAGCGGTGTCTGTTGCCACTGTTGGCGGCGCAGCCTTTGTACTGGTGGTTCCGTCGCGGTCTGTCCCGCGATCAGGAACTGCTCGCCGACGCCGTGGCGGCCCGTGGTCGTGAAGTCGACTACGCGGCGGCGCTACTGGCGTGGGTCCGTTCTGAATGTGATCGAAACATACCGTCAGCGTCGTGGTCGGCGCTGGCATTCTGGCCCGAACGTTCACTTACTACGAGGAGAATTGAGATGTTGC
The DNA here is from genome assembly GCA_026692825.1 of Planctomycetota bacterium. Taxonomy (GTDB): domain Bacteria; phylum Planctomycetota; class Planctomycetia; order Planctomycetales; family Planctomycetaceae; genus UBA10511. The sequence continues at coordinate 4,444 of JAPLOC010000392.1, forward strand.
TGGATACGAATACACCTGTGGCGACGACGGCTTCTTCGAGAAGTCGGCTGGGACTGGCCGTGCTGTCGACCGTGGTGC
>JAPLOC010000393.1 GCA_026692825.1 Planctomycetota bacterium
ATTTTCCCGTCGCGGGATTGTAGGTCAGTGTGACGACGACATCGCCCCAGCACTCGCACCTCGAGAATCCAGGAAACGGAAATTCCACGACGCGGGACGTCGCCGTCAGAATCTACGGGATGATCGACGGGGTGCAGACGGCAACGACGCATTCACTGGCCATGGTAGTGAACCCTGCAGAAAGTGTGAGCAGCCAACTTGAGTATTTTTTGAATGACGTCGGAAGAGTTTCGGTAGGCGATCAAGGCATCGACGTGCCACCACATCAAGGAGGATCTGTCGAACCCGCGGTCAACGTCTGGAAAGGCAATCTCAAAGAATCGACCCGCGCCAGAATGTCCGTCGTGGAGACGGCTTCGACAGCGTGGAGGGATAGCACTCGAGCCCCATACGCTTCGACGACTTCCCTCCCCACGATTTCGGCCGTCGTGCCTCCTTTGACCAGCACATCGGGACGAATTGTTTCCAGCAGCCGGTGAGGAGTCGGCTCGTCGAACACAAGCACCTGATCGACGCACCCGAGCGCCGCGAGCATCGCCGCACGCTGGTCCGCGGTAATGATCGGACGAGTCGGCCCTTTCAGTCGCCGGACGCTATCGTCGCTGTTGATTGCCACGATCAGCACATCGCCGAGACGGGCCGCCTGTTCGAGGTAGGTGACATGTCCTACATGCAGCAGGTCAAAGCAGCCATTCGTAAATACGATGGTTTTTCCCTGGCGGCGGTACGCGTCGGCCAGGTCCCGGGCGATGGAGAGGGTGATTTGTTTGTCGCGGGCCGGTGTGACCGATTTCTGGAACGGAGCCGGCGGCGTTGCAGATCGCTCGCTCCCTCGAGGAAGGAACAACTCGTCGCGGGAAATCGTGGCGACACCCAGGCGTTCGATCTGGAGACCTGCCGCACGATTGGCGAGATGGGTGGCCTCGCTCAGAGAGCGACCGTTCGCGTGGCTCCAGCCAAGTACCGCCAGCACGGTGTCGCCCGCTCCTGTAATGTCAAGCACGGTGCGGACGGCCGTCGTGAGGTGCTGGCAGCACTCGCGGGTCGGAACGTGTGGAACGGAGTGGTCGACCTCCCGACTGCCTGGATTGGGTGTCGTAAACACCAGTCCTTCCTGATCGAGTGTGATCACAACCGACTCCACTTGCAGGTTGTGCTGCAACCGCAACGCGGCTTGGGCGGCTTCCTCGGGGGAGCGGATGGATATCCCGGTCGCCAACCCCGCTTCCATGCGATTCGGCTTGATCAATGTCACCCCCCGATAGCGTGCGTAGTCGGCAATGCGGGCGGGGTCGACCAGAATCGGCACGCCGACAGCTCGGGCCGCCGAGATGACTTCCTGTAAGAGTTCCGGCGTACAGACTCCCTTGGCATAGTCTGACACCAAGAGCGCCGCGTGATGGGGAAGTTGCGCGCGGACGAACTCCACAATCTGCGACCCCAGAACCTCCGACACCGGCAGTCGGGACTCGCGATCAACCCGCAACATCTGATTCCCGCCGCCGGGAGACCGATCGGCGCCCCGTCCCAGAAACCGCTCTTTGCACGTCGTGGGGCGCTGGGGATCGGTCAACACACCCGACCCGTCAATCCCCGCCTCTTCGATGATTCGTCGGAGTGTCCGACCGTCGGAGTCATCACCCACCACCCCCACCAACGTGACGCGTGACTCCAGTCCGCGCAGCAATTGAGCGACGCTCGCGGCACCTCCCAGGCGGACTTCGTCCTGTTCGGCTTCCAGTACGACGACGGGCGCTTCCGGACTGATCCGGCTGGCGACGCCGAAGGTGTAGCGATCAAGCATCAGGTCTCCCAAAACCAGAAGCTGCGGCATGGTGGGAAACTCCAGGAACCAAGGGAAAGGTCAAAACCTACGGAAACTTTCACATTCGCTGCCGACGAGATCGGGTGCTTGCCCGAACAGCAAGGTGTGTTGGACTACTCCGGGTCGGCGGCCGGACTTCCGTTACTGCTGGAATATGTGGTCGTCTGAGAGTGGCTGCGGCCGAGCGGCTGAATGATCGAAAGCACGCGCCCCGCCGAGTCATACGCAATCGTGCAGTCGGCGAACTCGACGCGATACGCCACCGCAGGGTATCGGGAAACTTCGGTAGACGAATTGTCGGGGGCTGACATGTACGAGTCCGATCTCTGGGAACTTGGGAATTTGGGAGCTTGAGAATTTGGGAACGTGGAACGACTTGGGATTTCAGAGGTTGGCAGTCGTGTGCCAACGGTGGTGTTCGATGTGTTCCGCAATCGACTCGGGACTGCACTTGGTGTAGATCAGGGGCAGGTACCGCCCGGCGGCGAGTGCTTCGGGTGGGGCCCAGGCCGAGGCCATCTGCTCGCTGAACGTCACGTACCCATGGGGATCGATCGAGTCGCCATGCGGCCGCCAGAAGCAGGCGGCAGGAACTCCCAGGTACACACTGAAAATCCCCACGCCGCTCTGGTAGGCGATCACGAACCGCGACCGCTGGATGACGGCGAACGACTGGCCAATTCCCCAGGAGCCGACGCAATCGACATATTCACCCAAGTGCGGAGCGACGTGCCGTTCGAGATACGAACGGTCGTATCTGGCACCGACGACGACAATCTTCAGTCCCAGCCCCCGGCAATGGCTGGCGAGTCGACCCCACTCTGCCGGAGTCCAGAGTTCGCCACGGTTATGGCCGGCAATGCCTGAATTCCCCGCTTCGGGGCCGAGATAGAAGATGCAGTACGGACCGTGCTTGGCTTCGAATTCACGAGCGTATCGAAGCTCCGATGCCAGAAACCGGAACCGGTCGGCGATATTCCAGTCGGTGTCGTATTCCGGCAGCCAGGTTTCCAGCCGCTGCCCGGTTTCCAGGTGACGGTTGGCCTGCAGCATCCAGTCGTATTCGTAGTGCCAGCCGACTCCCGAGGAAGCCCAGTTGTAAACTCCTTCCGCGGTGTAGGGGTCGGCTTCGACACACTGCCAGCGGGAGTACTCCGCTGACGCCACGAAATCGAAGCGTTCCACGAACGGAAGTGAACGATAGGGAGGACTGCCGCAGAGCCCGATGTGGACCTGATCGGCGCCATACACCCGGAGCATGTGGGGGATCTTGGCAAGCGCCCAGACCGCATCCCCAATCCCCGCAGGGACTGCCACCCTGAGGAGTGGAGGAGAGATCAGCGGCTGCGCTGGCTTCGGACGACGGTTCCGTGTCAGCAGGACAAATCCCCCCGTCCCCAGCGCCCCTCCGAAGGCAAACGGGATCGTTTCACTATGAAAGAATCCCGGTTCAGCACTCAGAAAGGTTTCGACGGCCTGGCGAACCCCGGGATGTGTTCCAAAATCGTCGACCAGGAGGGTGTCGCTCGCCCGGGCGGCCAATTTCAGGTCGTTGAGACAGCCCGCGAAAGTGTGGTCCCCGTCGACGTAAACCAATTCGGCAATCGGCAGTCGATCGAGTCCTTGTGAATCGGCCCGAATCAGTCGGCAGTTCCGTACCGACAGGAGCCGTTCGGCATGGGCCAAGAGTCGCAGTGAGTCAGGCTCGGCCGCGGCGTCATACGAAGTGACCGACGCGCCAGGGACGGCCGCCAGGAACGTCAATGCGCTGTACCCCGCCCGCGTTCCGATCTCGACCACAGTTTTGGCCTGAAGTCGGGCGGCAATCTCGAACAAGGTCTGGTAGTACGTCCGCCATTCGGACCACAGATACTGATCGGTCGGCTCCAGGCTGGCGAACAAGGTTTTGATGAACTCGGCTGTGCGCTCATCCAGGGGGGCCGGTGTGTCGCAGCGACCGTCCGAAGCCGGTACAGGCTCTGGAACAACCGGAAATTCCACCACCTCCGGGCGAACGTCTTCCGCCGCAACCGGCGCCGTGACGACTGGAGGCCGGGGATTGGCATAGTGGAACAATCCGCCGTTCTCACCTCCGTCCAGCATTTGCCCATAATCCCAATCGGGGAGTCGTTGGGATCGAAACGCATCCCATTTCCCCCGCTGGTGGTATTCCCCCACGATGTAACGGATTTTCCCCAGGGAGGGAGTGTTTCCGAGGATCGAATACTCGCTCCCTTCGCAATCCAACTTCAGGATGTCGATGTGGTCGACATTGAGTTGCTTTAGCAATTGCTCGAGCGTGACGGTTGGCAGCTCTCGGACGTCCTCCCAATACTTGTACCCCTCCGGCTTGAGCGACGTGGTGGCCAATTCTTCTGCCGGGACTACGACCGAACCTCCCGTGCTCTCGCAGTTCGGCCGGACCGCATTCAAGAGCGCCATCCGCCCCGATTCGTACGTGCAGGCGGCATGCACGACCGTGGCGAAATCCCCGACGTTGGCCCGCAGTGCAGCCAGATTCTCGGGACACGCTTCCACGCATATGATTTTCGCAAGGGGATTCTTCTGGTGCCATTTGCAGGCGAAGGTTCCGATGTGGGCACCGATATCGACGACAACCTCCTGCGGTCCCGCATTGTTGGAGAGGAGCTCTGTTTTGTAGGCGTCGCGTTCAAAGATATCCCCGACAATGACCAGGTCCTGAGCCACGTTGTCTTTGCGGATCCAGAACTCGCCGTAGCGCAGCAGGCTGGGATCCGGCGGGACCACACCCCCGGTGACGACTCCCTGCACCCGCGCCAGGATCGCGTCGATGATCGCGGGATCGATCTCCCGGTAGACCTGGTAGCGGTACGACCGGAGGAAAAACTCGGCAACCGAGGGATTGGAGGCCAACGGCAGTCCACGCCACCCTTCGGGAATCAGATGCGTAATATTGTCGGCCAAATCGAAATACTTCGCCGGGAAATGCTGCGTCCAGACTGCGAGCGTCGGCGTGCTGGTCGCTCCTGCGACATGCAGGGGGCCACTATCCACCCCCACCATCACGGCCGACTGCTCAATGAGTGCTGCCAGTCGCTCCGCATCGCCAGTCCCCGTGTGGTTCCACAGCGGATTGTCCGCAATGGGACAGAAAATCGTGGACTGATCGGGCAACGGGGAGCGCCGATCCCAGTCGAGAATGACCGGCACCAGTCCGGCCCCCATGGCGGCATTGCAGATCGCCCGAGCCGTTTCATGCGACAGGTCTTTGTGCGACTGCGAGGTATTTCCCTGGTAATGCAGCAACAGCACCGGATACCGGGCAGGTTTCCCCTCGGCGTCGACCACACTGTCCGGCGGATGTTTGCCAACCGCTTTCACGACCTCGCTCAGATACCTGGTGGCCGCTTGCCGGGCCTCTGGCCCAATCTCGATGCGATAGCGATAAAGTTCCGGATCGGGCTCGATCCCGAACTCTTCCATCAGGAATCGACTCACTTTGGTTGATGGGACACCGGCATAGCCTTGTTCGGCTTCGTGCCAGCCGACATCGAGCGCTGCATGGTACTGCCGGGCATCGGGCTCCGGCTGCCGATCGTGCAGACTGCGATGACACTGGCCATGAAATGCCGAGTGTTTCCCCTGGAGGCTCCAGACGTCGACCTGCCATTCGGGAAAATATCGCCGGAGGTGTTGCAGGACGCAGGTGAACTGAACGGCGTCTCCCAGGCCGTGCGTGAATTTGAAGAGCAAACGGGCATTGGCGGGGAGCGTGCGAAATTGATTTCCCGAGGGAGCTTGGCCGCAACAACCACGCGGGGTGGTGACAAAAGTCGGCCTCCGCGGCGGAACGACCTGCCGGACATTCGGCGGCTCCCAG
>JAPLOC010000394.1 GCA_026692825.1 Planctomycetota bacterium
GACGCGAACGGAGTCCTCCAAAGTTACAATTCCGGGCTGGAAAACGACACGGTCGTCCTGGCGTTTCGCGTCACCGTCGTTCCGGAACCCGGAACGCTGGTGTTGGCGTCGGCGGGAATTGTTGTGGCACTTTTCGCCAGTCGGCGGCGAAATCCAAAGTAGTCTCCTGAATACAACGCGGTGAACAAAATCGGGCGGAAGTTGATGAATCGACTTCCGCCCGTTGTGTTTTCAGGAGACTCGCTGAGATTGGGAAACCCCCTCGATCAGCCGACACGGGGAATCGACCCGTGTGTTCGTCACGTCACCTGAAACAGACTGATGTCATCGGCCACCGCGAGGTCGGCTGAGGTGCCGCTGTAGCGCTGCGCCATCCACCGCAACCAGTTGTCTCCCGGCGCGCCGTACGGACGGAATTTCTCCAGCGTGCCCCGTTCGTCGGAATAGAGCAGCGCGCGATTGACTCCCAGCTTCGAGGCGGCGGGGGTGTCGATGAGGTTGCTGGAGTCGCTGGCCCCCATTGGGAACAGTACCCGCATCTCGAATTCCCGTAGCGTCTGTCGGCTGAACCACCGCTCCAGGTTGTTGTACGAATCGCACCAGACGATCACATGAATGCCGACAGCCGGCCCGTCTTTCAGCAGGCTGTTCAACTGCTGGGCGGCCGACACCGTCTCTTTCCGGTCGAAGCCTCCAAACCCGAATTCGTCGTCCGTCTTGCGCAAATCCCGGAAACGGGACAGGTCGTCAAGAACCAGGAACCAGGCCGCTCCCGTCCCCCCCTCATCACGCCGCCTGGTCAGTTCGGCCGCCAATTCCCCCACGACCCGCCCCGCGTCAGCCGGACCTCCCAGTTCCACCTGACTGGGCAAGACGCCGCGGATTCGGGACCAGCGACCCGGCCCGCTGTCGGGCGGTTCCCCCGACAGCAGCCACGCGCGGCGGGGAGTTTCGGCATTCCCGCTCGCGGTCAGTGTCACCAGACTGTTCGCCAGAATTCCCAGTGCCATTTGCGAATCCTGCCCCACCAGCAACAAATTCGCTCCCGATCGCCGACTGAACGTGACGGTCGAGGGGCCGGTGATCGCAACCGCCCCAAGTCTGCCTGCGACGACGCCAGATCGGCCGTCGTCGCCTCGATCACGCCCCGCCAGGCGCTGTTGCGCAGTGGGTCCGCCGGAATGTTCCCTTCGAACACAATCTGATCCGGCGCGGGTCGCCCGCGCGCCACCGCCAGGTCGGCGACCCGCTGGAGAAAATCGTCACGCTGGGCATCGTCGAGCCAGGCGACCTGAAACGGGCTGTTTCCCTCGACCAGTCCGTTCGCGTCGTTGTAGATCGCTTCCCCGGGGCGCGTCAGCAGGCGGGCTGCGGTGTTGTCTTCCGACAAAATCAAATGGGCGTCCGCCTCACTGCATTGGAGTGCGATGCGAACCGCCATCTGTCCCACCGTCGTGCGCGGCAGCGAATACGAACCGCCCAATGTTTGCGATCCCAACAGAATATGGATCCCAAACGCTCGCCCCTGCCGAACCAGCCGGTCCAACAGCAGCGCGGCCTGTTGCGAATAACGGTCGTCCTCGACGAAGAACTCCTGAAACTCATCGACGATTAGCAGGACCCGCGGCATCGGTCGATCGGGGACCGCCTGCCGAAAGGCGGCGATATCCTGAACCCCCTGCGACCGAAACAAATCCCCCCTCTCGCGCAACACCGTATCGAGCCGTTCCAGTACACTGACGCCGAATTCCCGATCGCTTTCGATCGCGATCGCGCGGGCGTGGGGCAACTGATGGGTCGCGTAGGTTTTGAACTCGACCCCCTTCTTGAAGTCGATGAGATAAAACTCGACCTCGTCGGGCGAATAGCGGAGCGCCAGATCGGTGATGATCACATTGAGCAGCGTCGACTTACCCGAACCGGTTTTTCCGGCGATCAGCACATGTTGTGATGTCCCCTTCCCCAGTTGCAGGTATTGCAGCCGGGTCGCGCCGGCTCTTCCCAAGGGCACCCGAACCAGCGATCGGCTGTCTTCCTTCCAATACTGTTCCCGCCGAGGCACGATTCTCTGGAACGGTACTTCGACCCGCCGCACATCTTTCGACAGTTCGCCGAACTTCCGGACGAGCGACACCAACTGCGGCGCGGCGGGGGGACCGTCGGGCACGATCACCACCGGTTCCGCACCGAGCCTCTTGTTCACAAAGTTGCCGTCGCTCCATTCCAGCACGGTCGCGACTTCTTCGAGACTCTGGGGGTCAAAGCCGTGCGGCCGGGGGAGCCGGGTGTCAAACGCGATCAGCGTCGCCACTCCGCACCGCGCCCCCTTCGTCGCGATGCTGATCAACCGTTGCGCGCTTTTTTCGCTGAAGCCTGCGGGAAACCCCGCGATCACCAGCACCCGGTACGGTTCCGCGACCTCCCCCGCCTGGCGGTTGTAGTCCTCAATCGATTCGAACTCGTTCCGCAGGTACTTCTGAAACACCGTTTCCATGTGTTCCGTCAGCTTGGCGAGTTGCGTGTCGATTTGTGACGATTCCGTCCAGATTCGGCTGGTGATCAGCAAGTCGTCGAAGTCGGCGAGATTCATGAAGGCGGCGAAATTCTCCCCCAGTCCCACCGGATCGAAAATCGTGAACCGGACCGCTCCCGGGGGCAGGTGTGCCATCAGCCGCAGCATGGTCGACTGTAACACCTGAATCGAGGCGGCGACTCCCGCTCCTTCCGCCTTAAGAAGAAGCGCGGGGGCACCGGGAAAAGACCAGACCGCTGGCCAGCGCAGCGATTCCGACGGCACAGGCAATTGCCGATCCGCAGGCATAGCGCCCGGCCAGTCGGCGAAATTCACAGTATAATCGCCAAGGCGAAGTCCCTGTGTGGGGGGCGATTCCGGAGGGAGCCATTGCGGGTCGGCGATTTCGCTCCAGGCCGGGAAATTGGAACGGCTCTCCTGGAGGTGCCGCTCTGTGGTGGCGACCAGCGAATTGGTCACCTCGCCCCAGGCTTGTGCGCAGCGTTGCCCGATCTCGCTGGTGCCGCGGGCCGCCAGTTCCCGTTCCCGCTCAAATTGGGCGGTTTTTTCCGACCGGGCCCGGTCATGTTGCAGACGGATCGCCGTCAGGTCGCGCCGGGCGGCCGCTTCCAATGCCAGGAGAGCGACGTTGTGCTTTTCCGAGGCGACCCGCAGCGCGTTGTCGCGCGACTGGGTCACAACCGCAAGTTGTGTCTCGCGGCGGGCGGCGCAGTCAGCGAGCGCCGCGTCCCGGTCGGCGGTGAATTTGATCAGCGACCGATCACGGCGTTCGACAATCTCGGCATGACGACGGAGCGCTTCTTGTTCAAA
>JAPLOC010000395.1 GCA_026692825.1 Planctomycetota bacterium
CGACCGGCATGATGCCCGTCGAGCGCAACGAAACTCCCCGCAGTGGCTCATTCCCTTCGTCGGCGACCAGAGGCTGGATGCGCTCGTGGACCACGTCGAGAAACTGGCCGTAATCGAGTTTCGCCAAGGCGCTCACCCGCGCTGTGATCCGCCACTCCTGAACCGGCCCCGATTCGTGCAGATAGTTCACCTCGATCAGCTTGGGCCGTCCTTCTTCCAGCGACCGCCCCGCGATCTGTGCGAACGCCTCGTCCGAAACCCCTTCGGGAGGCTGCAAATCGGGCGCGAATGTCGCGGCCGACATCGTCCCCCCGACTCCGGTCAACCGCGCCGCCTCGCGTTCAATATCGTCGACCAGTCGCAACCGATCGAGCTGCGTCAACTGACACCGGGCATCGCACCGCATCACGATTTCAATCGGGACCAACGGACCGATCTTGTGTTCCAGCCAAGCGTAGTCCTTCAGGAGTGAGCTGTTCTGATCGAACAGCGTTTCAATCCGGACCGAGGTGTTCAACCCCCCTGCCCCAAGCCCCAGTCCGACAATCGCCGCACACGCCCCGAACGCGACCACACCATGCCAGCGCGCCAGGAATCGGCTGAGTTGCATCCACCCGGCGTTCGACCAGCTCACTTCCGCTCGGGGGACAAGATTGACCCGACGTTTCAGCAGCTCGGGGAACAGCGCGAACACCCCGGGGATCACCGTCAACAGTAAGCCGGTCGTCAGTAACATGCCGACGGTTCCATACGCTCCAAACGAGCGGATCGGTGCCAGGTCGCTCACCATCAGCGAACCGAGGCCAATCGCGGTGGTTCCTGCCGACAGGGCGACTGGCAACCAAGCCAGGCGAATCGCCCGGCTGGCCGCTTGTGCCCCCACCGCCCCGTCAGTGGCCGCGTCGAAGTAGTAATTGACAAGGTGAATTCCCCCCGAGACGGCGGCCGTCTGAATCAGCGGGGGAAGGACAATCAGCAGCGCGCTCATCGAATCGCCGCAGTAATGCACGAGCGCCAGCGTCGCCCCTTCACAGAAGACCGACAATCCAAACACCAACAGCGCCGCCCGCCAGTCGCGCAAAAAAACAAAGCACAGCGCCAGCACCGCGATCGCCGACGGAATGGCGAACCCATCCAGCGACGCCTGGCTCGCACGATCGACCTCAAGCCCGTCGAGAACCGGACCCGCCAGATGCAGGTCGTTGGCCGGAATCGAACAATGCCGATTCGCCGCCAGTCGAATCAGTCGCACGAGCCGTGCCCGGTCCACGAGCGCTTCGGGGGTGAACGCGATCACCAGACAGGTCGAGTTTCCATCCGGTCCCAACAGTGTTCCACGCAACCGCCGGGCGGCCTCTTCTTCACTGAGATCGACCGGGGGCTGAATCAGAGCGGAGTACGCTTCACCACCACTAATCACCCGCTCAAAACAGGCTGAACCGTCCCGCTGTGTGAACGTCTTGGAGTGTCGCAGCAGTTTCGTCAGTTTGGTCAGCCGCCCGTCATCGATCGTACAGCCTTCCCACCCCATCACCACCACGTCCCCCGAGCCAAACGTCTTGCGGAACGCGTCGAAATCGCGGCGGGCCGGGAAATCTTCCGAAACCCAGGTGAGTCGCGAATTGGCGTTCACCCGCAGCGCGGCCCGGGCTCCAAAGACGATCAGTGGCAGGCAGAGCAGACAGTACGTCAGCAGCAGACGAAAGCGGCGAATTTGAATCGCCGGGTGCGCCGTGGAGGGGGATTCTGAC
>JAPLOC010000396.1 GCA_026692825.1 Planctomycetota bacterium
CTGTGTCGGCGGTGCAGCCTGGAGGAACACCAGGACTCGACGGAACCCCCAATGTCGTCGCGGCACTTCCCGCTTTGACCAACAGGCTGTCGACGTGCCCGTGGTAACAGCCCGCGAACTTGATGATCACATTTCGGCGGGTGAATCCCCGGGCGACCCGAATGGCGCTCATGGTCGCTTCGGTCCCCGAGTTGACCATCCGGACCTTTTCGATCGACGGAACCGCGTCGATCACCGCCTGGGCGAGTTGCGTTTCCAACCGGGTCGGCGCGCCGAAACTGGTTCCTTTGTCGAGCGCGGCACGAATGGCGGCGAGGACGGCGGGATTCTGGTGTCCGAGGATATGCGGACCCCACGAGCCGATGTAGTCGATCAGCCGATTGCCATCGATGTCGAACAGGTAGGCTCCGTCGGCCCGGTCGATGATCAGTGGTTCTCCGCCGACACCGCCAAAGGCGCGGGCGGGGCTGTTCACCCCACCGGGAATGATCTGGCTGGCGGTTTGGAACTCGGTGTGGCTGTGCGAACGGTTCATGCGAACTCGCGGACTTGCTTTTGCGTCGGAAACACTTGAGGATTCAGTTGACCGGATCGCGCGGGCGACGCCGGTGGCCGGGACGGCATCGTAGTGTCGTTGAAAATCGCTGGCAAATGGTCGCCCGTCATGAATCACTGAACACGTCTTTCGCACCTCACCGCCCACCACCCCATCCCGATGACCGACGCCCCGAAAGTCGTGATCCGCCCCGCCCGGGGAACCGATATCGAATCGCTGCTCGTGCTGATCGAGCCGTTCGTGTTGCAGCGGAAACTGCTCCCCCGCACGATCGACGAACTGACGCTGCTCCTGTCGAGTTATTTCGTCGCCGACGCCGACGGGCGGATTGTGGGGTGCGTGGCGCTGGAGATCTATTCGTCGAAGCTGGCGGAACTGCGGAGTCTCGTCGTCGACCCCGATTTCCAGGGACAGGGGATTGGCAAAAAACTGGTCGCCGCCGCCGTCGACCGGGCGCGGGACGAGCGAATTCTTGAAGTGATGGCGATCACCTCCTCCGACGAGTTCTTCCAAAGTTGCGGGTTCGATTTCACGCTCCCGGGAGAGAAAAAGGCGCTCTTCTTGCAGACGCGCGAGCGATAGATCCCTGGCCCGCCGCAGCGTGGGTTTCAACGCACGCGAATCAAGTGCCGCCAGGACGAAACGCTCCGATTCCCCGGTTCAGCATGAGTCGTGATTGTATGACCATCACTCCCAAGACAATCCAAATCTTTCTGCCCGGCGGTGACCCACGTGGCATCCGCATCGCCGAGATCACGACCCGCATCGTTCAGGTGATTGAAGTCCCGCGCAACCTGCTACCCGAGTTTCTCACAATGCCTGAAAGCAATCAGGTCGCTGTCTACTTCCTGTTCGGAGAAGAAGACGAAGATCTCGACCCCAAGGTCTACATTGGACAGACCGGCGATCTGCGGGCCAGACTCGTGAAGCACAACAAAGAGAAGGATTTCTGGGAACGGGCCCTGGTACTGGTATCTCGCACCAACAGCCTGACCCAGACTCACACGCTGTTTCTGGAATGGCATTGCCTCCAGGCGGCCCGAAAGGCAGGGCGGTATAGCGACCAGAACGGCAACAGCGGCAGCAAGCCACATACGCTCGCGCCGTTGGCAGCCGACTGCATGGAGATCTTTGAGACGGGTGAGATACTACTTGCAACCCTGGGGTATCCAATCTTTAGCGCTGTCAAGAAGTCTGATCCCTCGACAGAGGAGGAGGTATTCTACTGTAAGGTAGCTGGAACCGATGGACGCGGACTGTACACTTCGGAGGGCTTCGTGGTCCTGAGTGGGTAGGTAGGACATCGTGCAAACAAACCATCAATCGTTGGAACCTCTGGCGAGAAATTCCGCGCCGGGCTATTGAGGGCCGGTATCGTACGAGCGGAGGGCGACAATGTAGTATTCGAGAAGGATCACCTCTTCCGGTCGCCGAGCATGGCGGCAGTCGCTCTCGTGGGCACCACGATCAACGGGTGGAATGTCTGGAAAAACAAGGACGGAAAGACGCTGGACGCGGTGAAACGCCAGACCACAGTCGAAAACACATGATAACCAAAGTTGAAACAACGGCTTGCCTGATTCAACACGCAGGTTTCTTGACCGCCGATAGCCGCCATTTCGGCCTGAAAGGCCTCAACAAGCCAGTTCGGGGCAAAATTCTGCGGCGACAGCCGCAGAGCGCCGCCCCGGGTAGGGGGCGAAGAACCTCCGCAGCCCTGAAAGGGCGAGACAACGCCGGGGAATGGTTCGCGGATTGTATTGCCCCTTCAGGGCAAGCCGCGTATTCGGCCGTGAACCCAGGGCGGCGCTGCGCGGCGTTCGTCGCTCCGCTCTGCCCCGGGCTGGCTTCTGGGGGCCCTTCAGGCCACGCGATTGAGTTCCGAGTCGATTTGCGAATCACCGGTGATCGACTGTCAGACGGTTGACGGACGGTTTTGACAGGATTTACGGGATTTATATTACTGGACAGGCGTGTTGTGCCCAACAATGAACGCCCACAACAAACCAATGCTCTGCGACCACGTCAAGGGAACTGCCAGTCTTCCAGTTCGAGGCGGCGAACGCGCGAGAAGTCACCCTGCGGAGGGCGAACGAGGGATTCGTCGGCGATTGAACCGAAGAGATCGAAGTATCCTGCTGGCCAATCTGTTCCTTCAGGTC
>JAPLOC010000397.1 GCA_026692825.1 Planctomycetota bacterium
GGCGGTGATCGCTCGGGTTTTTCGCGCGGAGTCGGGACTCTTTGCCATCGCGCTGCTCGCCCCGCTGGGCGGGTTGTCGCTGCTCTCCCCGGGTCGGCTCGCGGTCGCGGTGCCGTTGTTTGGCGTCTTGTGTCTCAGTGACATCACCGATTCTCCACAACATCACTTTCATGCCCCGTTGGTACCGATCTTGTTCTGGGCGGCGGCCCATGGATTTCCGCGCGGGGCGAGATGGGGGGTTGGTTTGAGTGAGCGGCTGGGATTCCTCTCGCAACCGTCCGCGATTCCAACAACTCCACCTCCGATACCGCTCATCGCGACCGATAAAAGCAGTGCCACGGAACACAGTGCGGGGACAACAATTTCGACGGGTGCGGTGTTGCGCTACCTCCGGCGGCGCGCCCACCGGCAGGTTCCATCGCGACCCGAGTCGGCGTGTCTGGCGGCCGTCGCCGTCTGGTGTCTGGTGAGCGCGGCGGTCACTGGCTTCTGGATTGGTCTGTCACCCGCCTCGCTGGCATTCTGGGATCCACACAGCTCGGCCTACTGGGGCAAGATGTACGTTCCCGGTGAACGGGCTCGCCAGATCGAGACGGTTTTGGAACAAATCCCTGTGACGGCCCGGGTCGCGTCAACCGATCTGGCGCACCCGCGGTTCACCCATTACGAGCGTTCCTACGATTACAGTTCGTATCGGCCGATCGTTCCCGAGGATTGCGAATACATCGTGATCGATGTGAAGGGACCCGGAAGTGGAATCCGCGGTCCAGCCGACGTCCGGGAACTTCGTGAAGAACCCGACCTCTGGCGATTGCTTCCCGACAAGACGAACGGCTGCTTCTTGATTTTGCAGAGGCGGTGAGTACCTGTCCAAAATCAATTTCGTGGTTTGAGAAAATGTGGTTGTGCAGCGATGGGAGTGCGTACGACGGACGGAAAGAATTAGACAGGATGAAGAGGATGAAAGGGATGAACAGGATGGAGTTGCTCGCCATTCCTGCTCTCTGGATAAGTGGCTGAAATCGAAAAACTCCCACTCCACACGATTGACTGTCGCCTCAGCAATCCTGTCCATCCTTTTCATCCCTTTCATCCTGTCTAAAAATTTAACGGCCCGCGAGAGCAATGAGTCGGCAGTGCGCGTATCAACGGGCATTGCTGTCGGAGTTTGGGCGATCCTAACCCCGAAGCGGGCCGTTGTTTGATTTTGGACAGGTACTAAGCGATCACTCGACCGGCAACAATCGGACGGGCGTGTCGTAATAAACGGCACAGCCACCGGCGTCGGTCAGTTGCGCTTTGACGAGGGCGTTGGCGCAACGGCCGGCGCTCAGCCAGCCCCCTTTGTCCATCAGCACGGTGTCGCGACGCTGGGTCGCGTCAAATCGCAGAACGACGGTCATTTCCCCCACTTCCGATTCCAATCGGGCCAAGCCGCCGTCTTGAAATTGTGGCGCGGCTTCGGGGTGTACCACCGCCGTCGCCGGCCCCTGTTGGGCGCTCGCCAGCCACTGCGATCCCTGCGCGTCGGCGGTTGACAAGGCCATCAGCAGCAGCGGACGCTCGGCCGTCACCGGGGTCGGTTGGGGATCGACCGTGCGAACCAGATTCACCTTGCCGGTTGGTGTGGGAAATTTCCGATCGACGTACAACAAGTTCCCCACCAGAGGATTGCGAACGGGACCACGCCGCAGATCGTCGAGCGACGCGCCCTTGTCGGCGACGTTGCGCAAAACCCGCCGTTTCCAGGTGTCGATATCGTCGGCGAATTCGTGTTCGAGGCCAGTGCGTCGCGCCAGCTCCTGAATGATCTCGTAGTCGGATTTCACCACCGCCGGCGCGGGGACCACCGGACGGGATTCGATGAGCCAGTGATGTCCATACGCGCCGAGCAGGTCATCGTCCTCGAGCAGTGTCGTCGCCGGGAGAACGATGTGGGCGAGACGGGCCGAGTCGGTCAGAAACGAGTCGACCACCACGGTCAATTCGCGCGATTCGATCGCCCGGGCGACAGTGCGCGATTCCGGCAACATCGCGACAGGATTCGCCGCCGTGATCCACAACACGCGCACCGGAGGATCATTCGCTTCGAGAATCGCGGGGCCAAACAACGGCTCGGGGAGCAGTCGAGGGGCGACCTCGTCGCGGCGGGCGAATGATGTGTCGAAGGCGGCACGGCGTTTGAAATAGTACGAGACGCCTCCGCCAGGAATCCCGATATTCCCCGAGATCGCGGCGAGCGCGTCGATCACCCGGACCGTCGCCGACCCATTCTTGCGGCGTTGCATGCCCCAGCCAATGTGCAGCGCCGCCGGCCCTTGCGAATACGCCTCGGCGCGTGCCAGTAACGATTCCTGCGACCCGGTTTCGAAGAAGACGCGCGCGACGCCAAGGGCGAGTGCCGAATCGCCCCCGGGACGCGGCTGCACGAACAGGTCGCACAGGTCGGCGGTGCGATGGCGAATCGGGTCGACCGACACCAATTTTGCGCCCCGTGCCTGTGCCGCCTTCACGATCGGCAGCAGGTGAACGCTGCTGACATGCAGGTTCTTGCCCCACAACACAATCGTCTTGCTGTTGTACAGGTCGAACAGGTCGTGGCTCTCTTCGTCGCCGAAGTCTTCCATTTGGGCCGCGTCGCCGGCACCGGTGCAGACGTCGCCCGATTTGCCGGTCACGGGACCGAACCGCTCGAAGTAATAGTCACAGACCGCTTTGAGGATTCCGAGTGTTCCCCCGCAGCGATAGTACATGATCGCCGCCGGCCCGGATTCGGCCCGGACGGCGATCAGTTTCGCGGCGATTTCATCGAGAGCCTCTTCCCAGGAGATCGGCACAAAATCCGTCCCCCGGCGTCGCAGCGGAGTGGTGATGCGGGACGGGTCGTACTGGCGATCCAGAAACCGACTGGTCCGGTGACAGAGAAAGCCCTGAGTCACCGGGTGGTCGGGATCTCCCTGCAACCGCACGACTTTGCCGTCGTCGATTGTGGCGATGATTCCACAGGCGTCGGGGCAGTCTCGGTTGCAGGCGGTCTTTTTCTGGATCGTCGCGGTCGGCATGCGGTCGCTCAGGAAGCAGGGGACTCAACCCGCCCGAATCGTGGAAGAGGGTTATTTTCGCATCTGGCAACTCAGGCCGCCAGCGGCGGGGACGTACGACTCACGCACGTAGTCCATTACCATCCGGTCGGCGTTGAATCGCCAGCCCAAAGTTCGCACGGCACGCTTCATCCGGCGAATCCACTTTTGGGGCAGATCGTCATGATCACGTTCGTAGAACAACGGCACGACCTCCTGGCTTAGAACATGCAGCAGCGATTCGGCGTCGCGCGCGTCCTGGATGTCCTGGTTGACGTGCGTTCGTCC
>JAPLOC010000398.1 GCA_026692825.1 Planctomycetota bacterium
CTAAATCGTTCAGGTAAGGGAACCTTGATCGCAACGCTGCGACGCAGTTCGTCGTCATTCGCGAGCCAGACGCGGCCAAAGGCCCCTTCTCCCAGCAATCGGACGAGGCGATAGCGCCCCAGTCGGATCTCAGTATTCTGGTCGGGGAGTAGGCCGGGTGCCAGAGTCGTCGTCAGCGGCTTAATGACTTCCGCCGCCGGCAGGTAATTGTCCGCAGATTCTGCAATTCCAGTGGTCATTGCCAGTCTCGTCCGAATTGCCGGTGCCAGTTCGGGAAACCGCGCAGTAATCTCGGAGACGCTAGCCTCGGTTTCTTCCGCCGAAGGATTGCAGCGGCACTCGCCAACAACCAATTCCAGCCGGACGAGGCTGCTGTCGGCAACTTCGGCAATGCGGGTCAAGTACTCCTCAACCCGCCAAGGAATGCCCATCTGCCAGCGACGTTGCTGATCGATCAGCAGCACCTGCAGTTTCTCTGCCGCTTTGGCCTGCGGATGGCGCTGCAGGAACGCCGCCACATCGGGAGGCGAGGGACTGCTGCTCCAAAGTTTGAAAAACGATTCGACCAGGGAGGAATCCATGCCGGGCGGCCCACAGTGACAGCGGCGCAATTGGCGAAGCGAGTGGATTCTACACAAACCGCACGTAACTGCTCAATAACCCCACGGTCGGTGCGCGGTCCGGCGGCGCTCGTTGCCGGTGTCGATTGCGTGCGCGGATTTACGGAGGTGGAGAAGTTGCCTCGAGGCGCGGTCATTAATCCAGTCTCGGCTGCGGGAGGCGCAGTGGCTTCGGTCGCCTCAGCCGCCTTCCGCATGAGATCCGACAGACGGGGCACGACAAAGGTGTCAGGAACGGGTATGAAAAAGGCGACAGGAACCGTTTTTGTCGTGTTTTAAAAACTCCAGGCCACGTGCAAAAACCGGTCGGCTGACGCCGGACCGCTCGCAGGGTCATTTCCCCGAGACTGCCCCTGTCACGCCAGCATCCCCTCAACCTCCTCGCCGTCGACGTCGGTCAGCCGAAAGTCGCGGCCCGCGTAGCGGTAGGTGAGTCGTTTGTGGTCGAGGCCCAACAGGTGCAGGATCGTCGCGTGCAGGTCGTGGAAGTGGACTTTGTTTTCGACGGCGTACAAACCGTACTCATCGGTTTGACCGTAGTTAAAGCCCCGCTTCACCCCACCGCCGGCGAGCCACATGCTGAACCCGTACGGATTGTGATCGCGACCGTCGGCACTCTCGGTGGTTGGAGTGCGCCCAAACTCGCCTCCCCAGATCACCAGGGTCTCATCAAGCAATCCACGCTGGGCCAGATCGGCGAGCAGGCCGGCGATTGGCCGGTCGACCGATCGGGCCATGTTCGTATGGCCTTCCTTGAGCTTGGTGTGGGCGTCCCAACCGTTGCTGTTGCATTGAACAAAGCGGACTCCCCGTTCGGAATACCGCCGGGCCAACAGGCACTGGAGTCCAAAGTCGGCGGTCGCCGGGTCGTCGAGGCCGTACAGCGCCCGCGTGGCGGCGGTCTCCTGGCCAATCTCTTCCGCCTCGGGGGCGGCCATC
The DNA here is from genome assembly GCA_026692825.1 of Planctomycetota bacterium. Taxonomy (GTDB): domain Bacteria; phylum Planctomycetota; class Planctomycetia; order Planctomycetales; family Planctomycetaceae; genus UBA10511. Next base: position 1,560 of record JAPLOC010000398.1, read on the forward strand.
TGCATCCGAAACGCGAGTTCAAACGAGGCAAGCCGGGCTTCCAGTTCGTCGTCGGCTCCATCCCGTTCCAGTTGCCCCCTACCAAGCTGCTGGAGCAATTCCAGTTCCCGCCGCTGTCGGCGGAGCCGGTCGCTCCCCGAACCAATGTGCGGAAACTTCGCGTCGGTCGCTTTGCCGCCGGCTCCCAGAGCGGTCCCCTGATAGGCGGCGGGCAGGAACGCCGACCCGTAATTGTTCGCCCCGCCTTGTGACGTAGATTGACAAAGTGTGATGTAACCAGGCAGGTTCTGGTTTTCGCTTCCAAGTCCCCATGTCAGCCACGAACCCATGCTGGGACGAATGAACGCGTCGCTCCCCGTATGCCACTCCAGCACCGCGCCTCCGTGCCGGGGGTTGGAGCAGTGCATCGAGCGAATGACGCACAATTCATCAACAAGCCGGGCCGTTTGGGGAAACAGCTCGCTGACCCAGGTTCCCGACTCACCGTGCCGCTGGAACGCGAACGGCGATCGCATCAGTCCCCCCATTTTTTGGGGGAAGGAAATCACCCGGGGTTTCAGTTCATCGGGGAGCGGCCGGCCGTCGTCTCGCTCGAGTGCCGGTTTGTAATCGAACGTGTCGAGGTGCGACGGACCACCAAACATGAACAGCACAATCACCCGTTTCGCGCGGGGGGCAAAGTGCGGGGGCTTGAGGGTCAAAGGAGGTTCGGTCTCGGCTCGGGCCCCCTCGTTCGCCAAGAATGTCGCCAGCGCCAAACCACCAAAACCGGCACCAAATTGAGCCAAAAACGCGCGTCGGTTGGACACCGTGTTCCCGGGAGTGGGCGAAAGTTGCGAGTTCATGGCGATTCAAGTGTGAACGCTGCGGAATCTGACGAGGCACCGTGTCGCGAAGAATTCCCGGCCATTGCGGTCAGCTCGCTATCAACAGACCGCAGTATATACTCCACGCGGCCGATAACGCGACATTCAACCCGAGCGGGATGGCGTCTGCATTGGGTGGATGGGGTCTGGGGACACGAATCGTCTGTTTTGACGAGGTGCGGAGTGTCTCTTTGTCGCGAAGCACCAGAAAACTCGTGTTGTCTGATTTCGAATGGCGCGGTACCGTTCCCGCGACGTTCGCCCCGTTTCAATTCACCCAGTGGTCGCTTCCCCGACAGCGGCCGTCGCGACCGCTTCATGTCTCTCGAGCCAAACATTTTCCCGGTCCCCCAGCGGCATTCGGTGCCGCGAGTTCACCCGACGGCGGTTGTGGCCGACGGGGCGGTGTTGGGGGCGGATGTGGAAGTTGGCCCGTTCTGCGTCGTGGATTCCGGGGTGGTGATTGGCGACGGCTGCGTTCTGGGACCGCGTGTCACGTTGTATTCGGGAGTCACTCTGGGATCGCGCTGTCGGCTGCATGCCAACGCCGTCGTGGGCGATCTTCCCCAGGATCTGAATTACCGCGGCGGTGACAGCCAGGTGGTCATTGGCAGTGACTGTGTCATTCGGGAAGGGGTAACGATCCATCGCGGCACCATGCCGGGAACCGCGACCGAAGTGGGTGACGGATGCCTGCTGATGGCGTACAGTCACGTCGGTCACAACGCCCGGCTGGGAAGCGAAGTGGTTCTGGCGAACGGTGCCTTGCTTGCCGGTTACGCGGAGGTTGGCGACCGGGCGTTTATCAGCGGGAACTGTCTGATTCACCAGTTCACACGGGTCGGTCGGCTGGCGATGATGTCGGGCGGATCGGCGGCTCAGATGGATGTCCCCCCGTTCTGCATGACTCGCAGCGTCTGCGCCAACACAATCACTGGCCTCAACATCA
>JAPLOC010000399.1 GCA_026692825.1 Planctomycetota bacterium
GCGCTCGGCCCGATTGTTGGTGGATGGGCTTCTGACTGGCTGGAGCGAAAGACCGGCGACCGTCGAATCAGTCGCCAGGGACTGGCGGTTGGGTGCCTGTTGATCTGCGCCGGGCTGATGTGGGTGGGGTACCACCTCACCGACATTCGACAATCGATGGCGGTGATCTGCCTCGGTGCGTTTTTCGCGGCCGCCGCCGGCCCTGCCGCCTACACGGTCGCAATGGAACTGGGGGGAAAGTCCCTGGCAATTGTGTTTTCGATCATGAATATGTGGGGAAATGTCGGGGCGGCGGCCTTTCCTTATCTCATACCCTTCGTTTTGGGAAACGCCGCGAACCGCCAGCCCACCGATCCCCCGCCCGATTGGGACGGAGTCTTTTTGGTCTTCTCGCTTCTCTACGTGTTGGCGGCGGCCTGCTGGATTCCGTTCAACTCCACCCGTCGGTTGTTTCCGGAGCATCCGGAACGCGAGAATTAACGCTGCGCGACGCCTCACGGTCCAAAATCGTCGTCCAGTTCGGATTTCGAAGTCGGCTCGCTCTTGGGCAGCGTTTTGCGCTCGCTCTTGCCCGATTTTTCCGAACGTCCCCCCTTCAGGTATTTTTGGAAGATATTCTTCTCGGTAGGGGGAGACTTCTTGACCGATCGCAGATCGTCCTCGTCGTTGATGTCAAATGCCGACGCCGGCTTTTGGTCCGCCCGCGTCGAGGTATCCCCCTCTTCGAAGTCAGGTTCCCATTGCCGTGGCACCGAATTCAATCCAAAGTCGGGAGCCAGCGATTCTTTGCCATCATCGCCCGACATCAGCGGCAGTCCCTTGCATCCCGCGACGCCGAGGCAAAACGCCAGCAGCGCGATCCGGCAAATCGAAAATTGCGGCGACATCCTGTTCGCTCCTGAACCAATCCCGGCTGGAGATCCTCTCCGCCGACGACACCAGCGCGCACTTATACCGCGGGAGGGATTTGGGAGGGAAGAGGGAGTTTTGCCATGGACATTGTTTCACTGTTTTTCCCCCGGCGTTGACGTATGGCATCACGCGGGTGTAGGTTGCGGAGGCTACGAACGCGAGCTGGCTTGATGAAGCTGGTTGGCGGCGGTGGGCAGGGGGCTGACGCCGTCCCGCTCGCCAGAAGGTTCCTTTGTCACCCGGTTCAGGATTGTGGACGCCGAATGTCGAAGCCGAAATTTCTGACCGCCCCCGTCGCTTCCGAAAAGATGCCGGGTGGCATTCCGTTCATTATCGGCAACGAGGCGGCCGAACGCTTCAGTTTCTATGGGATGAAGGCCATCCTCGTGGCGTTCATGACCAAGTTTCTGGTCGATGCGGCGGGCAATCCCGCCCCCATGAGCGACGACAACGCCAAAGCCTACTACCCCCAATTCGTGGCGGCCGCGTACTTCTTCCCGTTACTTGGCGGCCCGATCGCCGACATGTTTCTCGGGAAGTATCGCACCATCATTTGGCTGTCGATCGTGTACTGCCTGGGACATTTGGCGCTGGCACTCGACGACACCCGTCTCGGGTTGCTGGCGGGCCTGTCACTGATCGCTCTGGGGACCGGGGCGATCAAACCGTGCGTCTCGGCGCACGTCGGAGACCAGTTCGGCAAATCGAACGCCCACAAACTCGAGAAGGTCTTCGGCTGGTTTTACGTGGCGATTAACGTCGGGGCGTTTGTTTCGTCGTTGTTGACTCCGTGGCTGCTCAAGGAATTCCCCACGTGGTTGAAAACGAATTATCCACAATTCGCGCCGGCCGATCCTGCGGCGTTGAGTCGACTCGGGCCGCACGTCGCGTTTGGGGTTCCCGGCGTCTTGATGCTTCTTGCGACGCTGATCTTCTGGCTGGGTCGCAACCGGTATGTCCACGTCCCGCCGCGCGGTGTGCCGGCGGTGATGTCGTCGCTGAAGGGGGAAGGGGGAAAAGCCCTGCTGCGGCTCATCCCGTTGTATTGCTTCATCGCGGTTTTCTGGGCGCTGTACGACCAAACGGGCGCGGCGTGGGTGTTACAAGCCGAGAAAATGGATCGAAAATGGCTGGGAATCCTCTGGGATGAATCGCAGGTTCAGGAGATCAACCCAGCTTTGATCCTGGCCTACGTCCCGTTGTTCAGTTTTGTGATCTTCCCGACGATTCAAAAGTTCGTGAATTTTAAGTCCATGGCCCGCGTCGCCGTCGGCCTATTTCTGATGGTCGCGGCGTTTGGCATCACTGCGATCGCGCAAGACAAGCTCGACGCGGCGCACACGGTCAGCATCGAATGGCAACTGGTCGCCTATCTCATCATTACCGCCGCCGAGGTTCTGGTGTCGGTCACCTGTCTGGAATTCTCGTACACACAGGCACCGGTTGAGGTGAAGTCGTTTATCATGGCGATGTATCTGGCGTCGGTGGGGGTGGGGAACGAAATGACGGCGATCATCAACAAATTCATCCAGAACGCTGACGGGACATCGAAGTTGCCGGGAGCGTCGTATTTCTGGTTCTTCACCTGGTCGATGCTGGTGACCGCGTTCCTGTTTCTGCCGATCGCGTATTTCTACCGCGAGAAGGCGTACATTCAGGAAGAACAGCCCAGCGCGTGATGCAATCGCCCCGTGACGCCAAACTCTGCTCGGCCGATGAGGCTGTGGCACGGATTGCCGACGGTCGGACGGTCGCTTCCGGAGGATTCGTCGGCGCGGCACATCCCGAAGCGCTCACCATCACGCGGCATGAATCACCTGGCGCACGAGGGTTTGATCTCGCGCGCCATCGGTGGGCATTGGGGACTGGCCCCCGGCCTGGGCCGACTGGCGCTGGCCGGAAAAATCGCCGCCTACAATTTTCCGCAGGGGGTCATCTGCCAGCTCTTCCGCGATATCGCCGCCGGCCGACCGGGGTGCATCACCCATGTGGGACTGGGGACGTTCATCGATCCGATCCACGGCGGGGGTCGGTTAAACGACCAGACGCCGGACGACCTGGTTGAAAGGGTGGAACTCGGCGGTCGCACCTGGCTCTGGTACAAGGCGGTGCCGATCCATGTCGGGTTGATTCGCGCGTCGGCGGCCGACCCGTGGGGCAACCTGTCGATGGAGGACGAAGCGATTGTTGGAGAGGTGCTGCCGATCGCGCAGGCGGCGCACAACTGCGGCGGCATCGTGCTGGCGCAGGTGAAACAACTGCTCGACGAGCCGTTGCCCCCTCAGCGGGTGCGCGTTCCTGGAATTCTCGTGGACCGGATCGTGGTGGCCGAACCCCACGAACAGGAACAGACATTTGGTGAAGCGTTCAATCCGGAATACTGCTCTCCGGCCCAATGGCCCTCGGTAGGACTGGACGGGGGAAGTTGCTCACGACGACCTCCGATGCGGTTGGACGAGCGGCGGATCATCGCCGAGCGGGCGTGTGATGAACTGCGGGACGGCGCGATTGTGAACCTGGGAATCGGGATGCCCGAGGGGATCGCGCGCGTGGCGGCCGAGCGGGGCCTGCTGGACCGGGTGACGCTGACGGTCGAAAGCGGTCCGATCGGGGGAATGCCGGCGGGGGGATTGAGTTTTGGGGCCGCCCATTTTCCTCAGGCGATTGTCGATCAGCCGGCCCAGTTCGATTTCTACGACGGACGCGGATTGGACTTCGCGGCGTTGGGGGCGGCACAGGTCGACGCGTCGGGAAATGTAAACGTCGGCCGATTCGGAACGCGGTTCGCCGGCGTGGGGGGATTTGTGAACATCACACAGACCGCCAAACGGCTGGTGTTTTGTGGCACACTGACGGCGGGTGGCCTGGAGGTCCGCGTCGTGGAAGGTCGGCTGGAAATCGTGCGGGAAGGCTCGGTCCGGAAGTTCGTGTCCGAAGTCGAATTGCTGACGTTCAGCGCCGAGCGGAGCCGTCAGATCGGCCAGGAGGTGTTGTACATCACCGAACGGGCGGTATTCCGTCTGGGTTCCGGCGGCCTGGAACTGATCGAAGTTGCCCCAGGAATCGACGTGGAATCCCAGGTCATCGGGCAGATGGGCTTTCGGCCGCGAGTCGCCAGCATGAACGTGATGCGCGGGTTTTAGGTTGCCTGCCAAAATCCGCGCTGCTCGATTCAGTTGAGCGGTATCCAGGCGAGCGGCCGGCGTCAGCCGGCTGAACCCGCGATAACCCTTCCCCCGAGGTTCCCCTATGCAATACCGCAACAATCCCAAGTGCGTCGCCGTTTGACTGCGGGCGCGGCCGTCCGGTCCCACTAAGAGACACGGTTCGCGACCACTGTCACTGGCAGCTCCACGTTCGCTCTGCGAAACTGCCCAGCCGTGCCACTTGACTGTGTCTGTTCTCCGCCAAGTCCATTCCCCGACAGATGGAAAGGTTCGGTTCCCACACATGCCTCGAAGAATCGTCTGGATCGCTATGACCCTGCTGCTTGCCACCCAATTCGCAGTAGGAAATGACGGTCCGGTGGAGAACGTGATCCTGGGGGTCCACGGCGGCCTGGGTGAGTCACCCGGGATTTTGACTCCCGAGGAAGAAAAGGCGGTGATCGCCGGCATTGAGAAGGCACTGCGTGCCGGGCATGAGATTCTCACGAAGAAACAGGGGGGGAGTCTCGACGCGGTCGAGGCGGCCATCAAAATTCTCGAGGACGATCCGAATTTCAATGCGGGGAAGGGGGCGGTCTTCACCAGTGACGGACGCAACGAACTCGACGCCTCGATCATGGATGGTCGCGATCGCAAGGCGGGCGCGGTCGCCGGGGTCACCAACGTCAAGAACCCGATCTCGGCCGCCCGAGCCGTGATGGAGAAGACCAAACATGTGCTGCTGGTGAGCAAGGGAGCCGAGGAGTTCGCGGCGAAGGCGGGACTTAAAATCGTGGACCCCGCCTACTTCCGCACTGAAAAACGCTGGAAAGATCTGGAAGAGCGACGCCAAAAAGAGAACGAACAACCGCAAAGTCGACTCGATCCGTCAGGTTTTCTGCCCGACGAACCGGCCACCCGCCACTGGAGTACGGTCGGAGCCGTCGCGCTCGACACAGCGGGGAACCTCGCAGCGGGAACCTCCACAGGGGGGATGACCTACAAACGCTACGGGCGGGTCGGAGATTCCCCCATCATCGGCGCGGGGACGTTCGCGGACAACGCGACGTGTGCGGTTTCGTGCACCGGTCACGGCGAATTCTTCATTCGCTGGCAGGTCGCCAGCGACATCTCGGCTCAGATTGAATACAAAGGGGTCGATGTTCGTAAAGCGGTCGACACCGTGATCAATGGCAAATTGAAACCGGTGCAGGGAGAGGGGGCGGCGATCGTCCTCGACCGGAAGGGACGGTTCGCGTCGGCGACCAACAGCGACAGCCTGTGGCGCGGCTGGATCACCGCCGACGGCAAGATCGTGGTGAAGCTCTATCCGGAGTGACAACGGCGCGGCACAAATTGCCGCGATTACCGTATCGGCACCGCATTGGGGACACCCATAAAGGAACGATTCTCCAGGCGTCCCCACTGAGTGTCTACTGCGCGGCGGCCGCCTCGGCCTTTCCCGCTGCGACGCCCAGCGGCTCCACGTCGCGATTCTCGGCCTCAAGCAGTATCTGGATCGCTTTCACGAGGACTCCCTCCACATCGGGAGCGACCAGCGACGCGTCGGGGCCGGGTTCGTAGCCCCCTTGCTGGTAGGCGACCCGGGTGCCGATGTACCACGGGGCGTAATCGCCATACGCGGCCATCGCCACGGACAAGTCGGGACGAAGCTGTTGCGCGAGCAGTTGATATTCGACGAATAACTCCCCCGGCATGTGTAACACCCGGGTTGTGCCCAGGGTCAAACAGCCGATGTCGATCGTGTCCCCCGCCAGACAGCGTCTCAGCCAGACCAATTCCCCCGCGAGTTGAATTCTGCGACTGGCGGGCAACTGGTCGTTTTTTACGTCCTCGAGCAGTTTCGCCGCGTCCAAGTGGGAAGCCACCGGCAGCGCGACGGCGACCGACTTCCAATGGACATCCTCCGCCGAAATTGGCAATTTTTTCTCGTCGTCCCAGGCACGGGTCATTCCCGCCGCCACGCGGTCGGCCAGAACCTGCCGATTTTCGTGACCGCCGTCGTTGTATTTCCCCGCGCCGATATTCCCACCGGCACCGTTGAAGTGAATGTGCAACACCCGTGTCGCCTGCTGTCGCTGGTTGCGGGCGAGTCCCGGAAAGTCGGGGTTCGCCTGACCGGTTCGGTAGTAACTCTGGGGATGGGTCGCGTACACCAGTTTCTGGTCGGCGTTCCAAAAGCTGATCGACTTGAGGTTGCGATCGATGACCCCTTCGGGATACGCGCGGACAGCCGGGTCCGCGGTCGCCGTGTAGCGAACGTGTTTGACCTTGCCGTCGGCTCCCAGAATCCGGCGACTGGAGGCGACCTGTTCCACCACCCCTTGTCCAACTCCCAGATGTGTGACCGGTTGAGCCTCTTGAATCGCTTTCGCAACCCCCTGCGCAGACCGTCGCATGACATCGCGGGCGAAGGGAGAATCGAAGATCGTCTCGCGAATTCCGACTTCGTCAACCAGAGCGGCGACCGACAAATCGCACCAGGGGGCGTCGTGCTGATGCAGCGCATGGACCGCGACACGGTCGGGAGTGGTTTTCGCCGCCCGGGCGAGTTCTTCCCGAAACACCTTGTTCCCATCGTTCCCCACGCCGATCCAGTCGATCGCGCACAGTACGATCGGCTTTCCTTTCCCGATCAGAACAATTCCGCGGCACGTCAGAGGGGTCGTGACTTCGCGCGTGACGTTGTACGCCATTGGGCTCCCAATGGGAGGCGAGGCATCCACATCGAACGTGCCGACCCGCAATGGCTCGGCGGCACGAGCGCTCGCCACTACGGACGCGACCAGCAGACTGAGAACGAGTTTCGCGCGCATCCTGGGGAACCTCTTGGTGGTTGAATTGGCGATTGATGGGAAATGTTGCGGTCAAGCGATGGTGACCTGGGCGTCGCACCAAGTCATTCGTCGCGAATCACCAGCCGGTCGACGTGTCCCGCGTTTTTGTAGATCTGCGTCGTCTTGTCGCGCAGCGGTCGCGATGGGCCGATCAGGGTCAACCGCCGTGGTGCCAGCATCCCCAACGCGTCGGGAATGTCGAGTGTCCGCAGCACGTTGAGGAAGATCGGGCCTTCGCGGTGTGACGCCGGTGGGTTGATAAGCAACACCTCGGCGATGCAGTTGTCAAACAGGGCGGCGTACGCCCCGAGAATACCGGTTTGCCCCCTCCCCACGACTCCGACCAGCAATTCTCCCCCTTCCGATTCATGCAGCCAGCGGGCGACCGCTTGAATGTCCCAGACACGCAGCGTGTCGACGGTTCGCCCCAACAGGGCATGCGACCGTTCCACATAGTTCGGCGGATTCTTGCGAGTGTAGGCTGAAAACGCCCCAAAACCGCGAGGACTGACACAGGTCACGATTGCGTCCGCAGGGATTTTTCCCTTCGCCCAGGCGGGGAATTCCCCCTCGGGGTCGTCAGCGTCCAGAATCACCACCCAGAGCCGCTTTGGTGCCGGATTGTCTTTGGGTTTGATTTCATTCTTCGCTGGTGCCGCTCCGGGAGTCACCCGCGCCAAGACGGCCGTCGCGTCATCTGTCTGCAAGATGGTCCGGCCATCGGGGCGACGCTCTCTCACCTCGGCCGCGGGAATTTCATCGGGCCAGTCCCGAAAGACGTTATTCAAAAGTCCCGCCCGCAAGGTGTTCGACCACTCTTCGAACTGAGCGGCATTGGCGGGGGGAGTCACCTTCGCGACAGGCACAAACGTCTCGTCGATTTTCGAATTCAAACTGTCCGCAGGCAGGTCACTTTCCTCCGGAAACACGCGGAGTTCTTTCCCGGGAATCTTGGGGAGTTGCGGTTCCTGAACCTCGGCGTTGTCGTTCTTCAGGTGCCGATTGATGAACCGATATGCCATGAGCCGCAGTTCCAGATTGTCTTCGTGGCCGCCGGGAGTCACGCCAATGTCAAACAGATCACCCGGCTTTTTCTGGTAGAAGTTGTAGAGCCGTTCGAGTCGAGTGCGGATCCGCTCGTTCGCGGGCATCGGGAAGATGGTGTCATGCCCCGAGTTTTCGAACAGCATCGGACGGGGGGCGATGAGGGCAGCGATTGTCGACCACTCCCAGCGGTAGGCGTTGTAGAGGAACATACAGTCGCAATGTCCGTTGACGACTTTGTCCGTCACATAACTCTGCAGATCGCTCATTCCACTGACCGGAACGCAGACTTTGACACGCTCGTCGGCGGCAGTGATCCAGAACGTCGCCGCGCCGCCGCCACTGATGCCGGTGACGGCGATCCGCTCGGCGTCGACTTCGGGACGCGTCACCAGATAGTCAATCGCCCGCACTCCATTCCAGCATTCCACACCGGCCGACGTGTAACCCGCCGACTGCCACCACCACCGCTGATGCTGATAGGTGCCATGGTGAATTCCCGCGACCTCCCCGAGTTGCAGCGTGTCGATGATCAGGCAGGCATAGCCGTGCGTGGCGAACCACGATCCGTGATGCTGAAAGGCGGTTTTGTTGCCATCACGACCGCGACCGGAGTGCCCGCAGACGTAGAGCACCGTCGGCAGTTTGTCTTTCGGCAATGGATGGGGGAGGTACAAATTGCCGGTCACATACAACCCGGGTTTCGATTGAAAATGGACCTTCTCCACCCGAAACCCGTCCCGTTCCAACGCACCCGTGACAACCGCTTTCAGCGGCGTCTTTTCGGGGATCGGCCAAAGTCCCAGCATGTCGAGAAACTGTTCTTTTCGCTCGTCCCGTTGCGCCTCCCATTCTTCACGCGACGTGACCCACGACAGCTCTCCGCCGGAAAGTCGTGACGTTTCGTTGGCCAGCCAGCGCTCCATCACCGCGTCTCCATCGCGCGGCTCTTGAGCCCGGACGATCGGCACACAGGTCGCGGACAGAAGGAACATCGACGCAACAACGAAAAAGCGACGCATCACAGACTCCTGCGAGACTGGGGACGGTTCGGCGGAGGAGATCAGACTCAGTGCGCGTATTGTCTACAACAGGGCGCTTCGCGACAACTCGCCGGATTCTGGTTGACTTCAATGCCCCGCAATCCCAATTCGACTGGCATCCCAGTACAAACTACGGTTAAAATCACGAAATTGAGTCAGACAGCGTCGGTGCCGTCACCCTGGAGAGTCGAAAGACGGAGTTAAAGTGATGACCGTGCAAAATCCCGTCGTGGAACTGTATTACCCTGAATCGGATGGGCAACCGATGGCAGAAACCGATTTGCATCGAGACTGGATGGTCCGGATCATCGACATATTGCAGCATCGGTACGAGGGGGAACCGGTGTATATCTCAGGGAACCTGTTTTTGTATTACCACGATGGAGATCCGCAGCGGTCTGTCTCCCCGGATGCGCTGGTGGTGAAAGGGATCCCTGCGGATAGGCGTCGAATCTACAAGGTGTGGGAGGAGGGGAAGGTGCCGGACGTCGTGTTCGAAACGACGTCCGATTCAACGCGTCGCAACGATACCGTGCGAAAATTCGAGTTGTACGCTCGAATCGGAATTCGCGAGTATTTTCTGTACGATCCAACTGCCGACTACCTGAATCCGCCGCTCCAAGGATATCGGCTCGGCACAAATGGCTACGTCCGGATCGAGCCGGACACGGAGCGCCGACTGACTTGCGAAGAACTGGACCTGTTCCTGGAGTTACACGACGGGGCACTGGTGTTTCGAGATCGACAGACCGGGCGAATTCAACTGACCCGCGCGGAAGCGATCGCAGAAGAACGCGACCGACAGGCCACCGCCCGGCGGACGGCGGAGGTTGCTCGTCGAGCTGCGGAAGCCGCGCAGCGATCCGCAGAAGCCGCCCAGCGATCTGCGGACGCGGCACGTCTGACTGCGGAAGCGGAACTCGAGCGGGAGTTGGCCGCGCGCAGGGCCGCCGAGGCGAATGCGGTCCAAATGGCGGCCGAGATCGCCGCCCTTCGCGCGCAGTTGGCGAAAGCAACTCCCGAACCGAGGGCGGAATCGTAACGCCTCCCGCCCCGGTCACAGGAGGCCGGTCGTTTCCGAAAACCCGCACAAAAGATTGAAATTCTGCGCCGCGACCCCTGCGGCCCCTTTGATCAGGTTATCGAGGCAGGAGATGATGATCGCCTGTCCGCGCGCTTGGCGAACGGTGATGTCGCAGAAGTTGGTGAACGCCGAGTCTTTTGTCGACGGCAGGTGATCCACGACGCGTACAAACGGCTTGCCGGCGTAAAACTCGCGAACGGCGGCGATCAGCTCGCCGTCGGTGGCGGACCGGGTGAGCCGAGCGTAGATTGTGGCGATGATCCCGCGATCCATGGGGACCAGATGCGGGGTGAAAATCGCTTCCACCCCGTGGCCGGTCGCCTGGCTCAAGACCTGTTCAATCTCGGGCAGATGGCGGTGTTTGTTCCCGACCGAATAGGCACTCATCGCCTCATTGCATTCGGAAAACAGGGTGTTCAGTTTCGGTGTGCGACCCGCACCCGAAACGCCA
>JAPLOC010000400.1 GCA_026692825.1 Planctomycetota bacterium
TGGCCAGGACGGTGTTCTGCGTGTCTGGAACGGCGTAAATGCCCAAGTGTTGCGGACGTTTGAGGCACCGAAGCCGCCGCAAGAACAGGCTCAGGCGAAGTAATTCGAAGTTTCGCCCCGAGGCACGGCAAGGTAGCCGCGCACTCTCTGAGTGCGCGGCTCGCGGGTTGGCCGAACTTGTGGCAGACGACGCCCGGACTCGGCACGATCAGGTTCCACACTCGAAAGTGGCGGTGCAACACGGCTGATTGAGTGCGCGGCTCCGTTACGCTTTGGAGCCGCGCACGAAGCAAGCGCCCGACGCGCACGATCGATGGAACCTACTCCACAAACTCGTACGTACTCTCAAACAGCGGCTGCTGCACCAGCCAGACATGGTCGGGTTCGTCGGCGTATGGATCGTCGACGTCCGGTTTCACGACGTATCCCCCCGAAGGGGAAAACAACGCGAGCGACGGGTCATAGCTGGGGTGGATATTGAACCCCTTCCGCGTCGGCACGACGATTTGAGCCCCCCAGTTCATCACGTCCGGCTTGGGATGGAAGACCTGGTACTCTCGAGGAGCGTCGTCGAAGGAAAACTGTTTGGATACGCTTTCCCCGGGGGTGTATTTCGCGTCAATCTTCGCACGATCCTGGAACCACGGCTCGCCAGCCACCCCCACGCTCAACCAAAATCCCTCCCGGGCCGACTCGACCGCGCGGTCAGCGGTCTGAAATTCCTTCCCCACCTCGTCGGCTGTGACGGCTCGCGCCCAGATCGGTTTGGTCTTTCGGACACGCCGCCATGCGCGGTGCTGCTGGATCCATGCCAGAGTCTCTTGATGTGACATTTCGTCGTCAGAGTTTTCGTCGGCGGCAGGATCAACGGCGGTAGAGGGTTGCAAGCCTTCACCTGGACGTGTTGAGGAATGATCGCAGGCTCCGCCTCCCATCGCCGCGAGCATCACGGTCACACAGGACAATCGGCGCGAAATCGGCTGTACGGATTTCATGGAGTTGGGCACCTCGACGCCGCAGCATTTCAGACGCCACGCTCACGCTGGCGGTGAACGCTCATCGCCGCGGCTCAAACGTCTGTGCGCCGTCGATCAAGAGTTTGCCACCGGCGAACCGAATCGGCAACCCCGCTTTCCCGGGGAGCAGTTTGGTTTCGCTCAACTGCGCCTTTCCCATCTCGCCCAGCCAGAGCTGCGCGACGCGATTCCCAGCGAGTTCACTCCCCACAACCTCGACCTGACTGGCACCACACACCGCCAGTCCCGACCGGCCGTTTTCGACCAGCAGGACGTTTTCCAGGACAACACCCCGGGCGCGATCATGCACGTTGACACCATCGAGACGGAAGTGACGCACGGTCAGGTTGCGAATCACGACGTTGTTCACGTCGAAAATGGAGATTCCGACATCCTTCGCAGCCAGTCCCAGAGGGAGTTGATCGGGGGCCGACCAACTTTGATCTGCCGCCTGGTAATAGATTACCCCTTTCCAGGCCGCCCAGTGACCGGGAGCGAGTTTTGGCAACTCGGATGCGGTTGGCGCGACGATCACCTCGGGGGCCGCCCTGTCGAAATTGACCAACTGGTAATGGGCCTTGCGCATCGGGCGGATTTTCCACAGCCCCGCCCCCAGGCTTTCCCAGGCGTTTGAGGGGATCCGGAAGACACCGCTCACGACCGCGCCATGCCCGTCGATTGTCAGTCCACCTTGGCCGCCGTTGGCGAATTTTCTCCCGGAAATGTCGATTGATTCGAAATACGGGATGCCATGGTCGGCCAAATGGATGACGTCATTGCCACCGGCGCGTCTCAGGGCGGCCTGAATCGATCGAACGCTGCTGCCGCCGCTAAACGTGTCTTCCCCCAACAGATTGTCGACGAACACGTCGGCGGCGTTCGCGCAAGTGCCCATGAACAGGCACCCCAACAACATCAGCGGTAACGAAAAACGGCGGGCAGGCATCGCGATCGACTCCAAGGAGAACCGGGGTTCAACCTCATGTTGAACAAACTCCCCCCCCACTGTCGATCACAAACCGCGACTTTTCTCCCCGACTACTCCGTGGGAAGTTCTTTCGAACCGACAATCGTCAAATTCATTCCGATCTGAACGCTCACCGATTTGTCTCCCACCTTGATCGACTGCTTGTCGTTCAGGTACCAGCCGAGCGAACCGGTCGAAAACGACTTCGGGTCGGCCATCATGGGAATTCCGTTGATGGTGATTTCGACAGGCTGCGCGTTGGCTTCAAAGTCGGCGCGGGTGATGGGGCAGTTGGTCTTGGCCATGGTCTTCTTCCTGAATGACGGGTCGGGTAATGGGCCGTGGCGGCATCTCCACCGAACGGCAAGCCCCGCAGTTTAATCCGCCCGGCGTGCGATTGGTAGCCGTTCATTCCGGGGAGTGATAAACTCCGCCGCCGATTCCACACAACGCATCCGTCGCGACAGCCCTACGCCGACCTCGATTCCAGGAGTTCCTTTCGTGCTTGCCTGATCGACGCCCCTGAGACGGTCCTCGACAAGGCTCCCCCCGCCGGTCAACCGGGGCAAATTGTATTCGAACCGCAGATCGCCTGCCTGTGCGGTTCCGACCTGCCGTATTTCAACGGTGAAGCCCCCGAATTCCCGGCCCGGACGCTGGGACACTCGCTGCACGAGATGGTGGGGACGGTCACCGCCACCAACGGAACTCGCTGGAAGGTGGGTGACCAGGTGCTGACAGTACCGGTGAACCAGTGCGGGCTGTTCGAACGCTACGCGATTTCTGAAGACCGCGGGATCGCGCTCGATCCCCGGATCGACAAACACTACGCGGTCATCGCCCAGCCCCTGGGAACCGTGATCTACGGGCTGAAAAAACTCCCCAACGTTCTCGACAAGGATGTGGTGATTGTTGGCCAGGGTCCGATTGGCCAGATGTTCACCCGGCTGTTGTCAAATATGGGGGCCCGCGAGGTGATTGTCCTCGACAAGCTTGACTCGCGACTCGCCCTCTCACCCAAAATGGGGGCAACCGCCACGCTGAATGTGGATCGGTGCGATCCGGTCGCCGAGGTTCAGAAGATTCTGCGGGGCGAACTGGCCGACATCGTCATCGAAGCGGTGGGACACGCCGACCAGGTGATGAATACCTGCATCAGCCTTGTGAAGCACTCGGGACGAATCCTGTACTTTGGCGTCCCGCCCGAAAAGATCGACGGCGTGCAATGGCGGCAGTTCTTCTACAAGAACGCCGCCATCCACACGACGGTCAATCCCGATTTCAGCCGCGACTTTCCGCTGGCGATGCGGTGGCTGGCAGAGGATCGGATCGACCTCCGCCCGCTCATCACCCACACATTCGCCCTTCGCGACATCCAGACCGCGTTTGAGACCTTCCGGGACAGGAAGGAAGGTGCCCAAAAGGTGCTGCTGGAATTCCCCGCATTTCAGGGGAAATCGCGGGTGAAGAAATAGTGGCCGGAATCTCGCAGGGCGAAATTCGCTTTTCGCCCAATGACAACCTGCAGTAAAGGTTCACGGGGTCTTTCCGTCTAATCGCGGGTACGTGGCATCTCGCCAGAGGGGTGTCCATGAAGACTTCCACGAACTCGCCCGGCTCCAGCAGCGCGCGGACCGCGTCACGGTCCTTGCGGTAGGGGGAGATGAACGCGGTGATCGCCAGCACGCCGGCCCCAGAGAACAGCTTTCCGACTTCGCCGATCCTGCGGATGTTCTCCGCGCGATCTTCCGCCGAGAAGCCCAGGTTCTTGTTGAGCCCCATGCGGATGTTGTCACCGTCGAGGACGTAGGTACGCTTCCCCAACGTGTGCAGCTTGTGATCTACGACGTTGGCCACGGTACTCTTGCCCGAGGCGCTCAACCCAGTGAACCACAACACGGCCCCCTTGTGACCGCTCAGTTGGCACCGCTCGGCTTTGGAGACGGCGTGATCGTGCCAGGTGACATTGGTTGCCTTCTGTTCAGACATGACGAAACTTTTCTCTTCACTAATGGAACCACTCCACCCCGGGCCGGTTGACGGAACAGACCGCATACAGGGTGGTTCAATGATCGAATCGAGAATGGAACATCCCGAAGACACGCTGGGCGGCGTTGACCGGTTCCAGCGACAATCCGGAATCTAGAGAATTGCCGACAACGTGGGAAGACTGGTTGGAATATACGCATTGATTCTTGTTTTCTACCGACCCTCCAAAATCTCCAGGGGTCGCGTACAATCGCTCGCTTCCACTCCGATTTTCCCGCATGGCGCATGGCGTGAAACAGCAGCGACTCTTCGAACCCGATCCCCCGCCGTGGGAACTCGTCGACCGCGATGACCTCTCCTGCGCACAGCTTGTCTTCAATCGCCCGCTGGAGACGCCGTTCGACTATCTCGTCCCCGATGAATTTCGCGAACGTCTCAAGCCGGGCATGCGCGTTGCGGTCCCGTTCGGACGCGGTGACCGTTCAATCACCGGGTTTTGTGTCGGATTGGCACGTCCGACGGCGCACGGGTCGTTGAAAAGCATCACGGGGCTGATTGACCAGGCACCGATCCTCACCCCGGCGATGCTGGAACTCACCCGTTGGATCGCGGACCGGTATCTGTGTGGCTGGGGTCAGGTTCTGGAGGCGGTGGTTCCAGCGGGAGTGAAGAACCAGGCGGGAACCCGACAACAGTTGCTGGTACGCATCAACGACGAGACGTGGCCCGGTTCCCCTCCCGTGGAGCTGCCCGAAAAACAGGCCGCCGCCATGGCCGCTCTCCAGACCGCCGGTCGACCGATGGGGCTGGAACAACTCGCCCGACTGGCCCACTGTGGCACCGGCCCCATCAACGCGCTCCGTCAGCGGAACCTGCTTGTTTCATTCACGGAACGAACCGACGCGGGCGATCCAGAACATGTCGACGTCGAGCGAACGAACGACCTGGAACTGAGTGTTGACCAGCAGCATGTGCTGAATGAGATTCTGAGCGCGCTGCGGGGCCGACGGTTTGAGCCGTTCCTGCTGCATGGCGTGACCGGTTCTGGTAAGACCGAAGTCTACATTCGGGCGATCCGGGAGGTGGTGAGTTACGGCCGCCAGGCGATCGTACTGGTTCCGGAAATCAGCCTCACGCCGCAGACGATCCGGCGGTTTCGCAGTCGCTTTGATTCGGTCGCCGTTTTGCACAGCCACCAGACCGATTCGGAACGCCACCGGCATTGGCAGCAGATCGCGACGGGCAAGGTCCAGGTGGTGGTTGGGGCGCGGAGCGCGGTCTTCGCCCCCACGCCGCAATTGGGACTGATCGTCATCGACGAAGAACACGAGAACTCGTTCAAACAGGATACGATCCCCCGATACCACGCGCGGGAAGTGGCACTGGAACGGGCGCGTCGCGAGGGAGTCCCTTTGATTCTCGGTTCCGCGACTCCCACTTTGGAAGCGTGGCAGCGGGCACAGGCGGGGGAACTCAAGCTGTTGCAACTCAATCGACGGGTCGCCGGCCTCCCGATGCCTCCTGTGGTACTGGTCGATACCCGGGAGGACCCGACACTGAAAACCGGCGGGGCGATTGGACGCGCCCTGCGTACCGCGATGCAACAGGCGCTGGCTGCAAAGGGGCAGGTGATTCTGTTTCTCAACCTGCGGGGTTACAGCCCGGTGTTGTGGTGCCAGGCGTGTGGCGGCGCGGTCAAGTGCCCAAACTGCGACGTCTCATTGACTTGGCACAAGGAACACAATCTCGCGCGGTGTCATTCCTGCGATTACAGTTGCGTCCCTCCCAAGTTTTGTCCGATCTGCCAGAAGCCGGGAGTCCGCTATCTGGGAACCGGGACACAGAAACTGGAAGTCGAAGTCCGCGCGAAGTTTCCCGGGGTCTCCTGCGTGCGGATGGACAGCGACTCCATGCGCCGGCCCGGCAGTCACGATGTGGCGCTGGAAGGGTTTCGCAAAGGTGAGACGCGGATCCTGCTGGGAACCCAGATGATTTCCAAGGGACTCGACTTTCCCAACGTGACGCTGGTCGGTGTGGTCGATGCCGACACGGTATTGCATCAACCCGATTTGCGCGCAGGGGAGCGGACGTTTCAATTGATCGCTCAGGTCGCGGGCAGAACAGGACGCAGTGATCGGGGGGGGCGGGTTCTGGTGCAAACCGCCTGTCCGCAGGAAGTCCCGATTCAGTTCGCCGCCCGACACGACTTCATTGGTTTCGTACAACGAGAACTCGCCCAGCGCCGGCAGATGGGGTATCCCCCTTACGAAAGCCTGGTGCGAATCATTCTGCGTGGTCCCAGTGAAGCCGAGTTGGCGGCGACAGCACAGGATCTGGGTCAACTGCTGCGGACACAGATCGACTCGAACCAACTCCCGGCACGGGTATTGGGGCCGGCCCCCTGCCCCGTTTCGCGATTGAAGAACCTGTTTCGTTACCACATGCAACTGGCGGCCCCGCAATTGGCGACTTTGCAGATCCTGTGGCGACAGCATGGTGCGAAGTACAAGTTGCCCGCCAACATTGAGCTGGCGGTGGATGTCGACCCGATCAATCTCCGGTAGTTTAGACTGCAATTACGGTCTTGACGCGCGAGCTGTCGGTGTTGGAGATGCCCCCTTGGCTCCCATCGACCAACGTTGATACACTTTTCCCAGCCGACTGGCGGCTATGTTCCTGATGGTTTCTGATGTTCGTTCTCCAGGTGTCGCATGACCATTCCCGCACATCCGCTGCGCTTTGATCGTCGCGTCGCGATCTCGGCGGGGAGTATCGGCCTGTTGCAGTTGGGGATGAACCATGTCGCCGGTCTGCGGGCGATGGCGGCGGAGTCGGCACAGCCTCTGCCTGCCAAGCACAAGGCGGTCATCTACATTTTTCTGTCAGGTGGACTGGGACAGCAAGACAGTTTTGATCCGAAACCCGACGCGCCGGACAACGTCCGAGGGGAGTTCGCGCCGATCGCGACGCGGACACCGGGATTGCAGATCTGCGAACACCTGCCAATGCTCGCCGCCCGTAGCGAGCATTGGGCGGTGGTTCGTTCGTTGACGCATCCGTACAACGAACACTCGGTCGGCCATCACGTGATGCTCACGGGGAGAACGGAGACGCCTCCCGGGTTCGATTCGAACAAGCCGACGCCGCACGACTACCCGTCGCTGCCATCCGTGATCAGCGGGGTCGTTCCCCCTCGCAACAATCTTCCCCCGGCCGCCGTTCTTCCCGAGAAACTGGTGCATGTCACCGGCCGCACGATTCCCGGCCAGTTTGGCGGGCAGATGGGCTGGAAGTACGACCCGTGGTTCATTGAGGCGAGCCGCTTCAAGGACACCAAGTACATCCACGGGGCGTTCCCGGAATTCGGGTTTCAGCGGTGGGAAGGGTCGGCGAATCCGCCGAACTATGTCTTTGAAGCCCCTCGACTGGAACTGCCGCACGAGGTTCTGCACGACCGACTTTCCAGCCGGCTCGACCTGTTGAAAACACTCGACGGACAGCGGCGGGCGCTGGATGCTGCGGGAAATCTGGGGGAATTCGACCGGACCCGGCAGTCGGCGGTCTCACTGCTCACCAACGGAGGGGTGCATCGGGCACTCGACGTTCACGCCGCCCCGAGCGATGTGCAGGAGAAGTACGGGCGCAATTCGTTCGGGTGGTCCCTACTGATGGCCCGACAATTGATCGAGGCGGGAGTCTCCCTGGTGCAGGTCAATCTGGGGAATGATGAATCGTGGGACACCCATGAAAAAGCGTTCCCCAACCTGAAGAACTACCTGCTTCCCCCGACCGACCGGGCGATCTCGGCACTGATTGACGACCTCGAAGCACGAGGCATGCTCGACGACACGCTGATCGTGATGGCGGGGGAATTTGGCCGAACTCCCAAAATCTTCACCTTCACCGGCGCGATTTCGAAACTCCCCGGTCGTGACCACTGGGGAGCGGCGCAAAGCGTCTTCTTCGCGGGCGGGGGAGTCCGCGGCGGAACGGTGATCGGTGCGACGGACAAGTTAGGGGGATACCCAATCGCCGACGCGCAACGTCCCGAAAACATGGCGGCGACCATTTATGAAGCTCTGGGACTTCCGCGGACCGTGGTCTGGAAAGACCAACTCGATCGGCCGCATCATGTCTATCATGGCGAACCGATCGCCGGGCTGGTTTGAACGAATTCGAGGCCGACCTATCGGCGCAGCGCTTCGCGGACCCGCAGCAGAATACGGTCGGCGGTTCCCAGTTCGCGGATCTCGTCAAGCCGGGCCCGCAGTGTGGCGGGATCGTCGGTGATGATGTTGTCGACGCCGGCGTCCACTAAAGGTGCCACCCATTTTGTGTCGTTCACCGTCCAGGCGTGAATCGTGATTCCCCGAGTGGCCGCCCGGTCGACAAGTTCCCGGGTCGCCATTTTCGTCTCCACCATCAGAAAGTCGACCTCCAGTCGCGCCAGATCCCCCACCGACTTGGCGGCGATGAACCCGATCTCCAGGTCAGGAGCCTGCCGTTTGGCGAACTGGATGCTCGCATACGACTGCGAACAGATCCGCGTGCGGCCGGTCAGGCCACGACGTTTCAGCTCGGCGACCACCAGTTCGGTCAACGGTTCTTCATCGGCGCGGTTGTGCGGTTTGAGTTCGACATTGAGTCGAATCGACTTGCCGGCGGCATCGAGAAACTCGGCGAACGTCGGAATCCGCTCTCCCGTGAATTCTGGCATTTTCAGTGCGACTCCCAGGTCGAGAGCCTGAATCTCGGCCAGTGTCGCCTGGTCAACCCGGCGTTTGCCCCCGCCCGAACGGGCCAAGTCAATGTCGTGCATGACCACCAGTTGTCCATCGGCGGTTCGCTGGACATCGATCTCCGCCCATTCGGCCCGATCGGCGATCGCCTGTTTGACGGCTGCAACGCTGTTTTCCGGCGCGTGGGTCGCACCGGCGCGGTGCGCGGTGAATTCGACACGGTCGTCGAGCCGTTGTGATCGCACGTATTCCCTCGCCCCCGAGAGTGTGACCGCCAGACAAGTCGCCAGTCCTCCGACCCACAACCAACCGCGCGACATCCGTCTTATCGGGCGGTCCGGCACGTGAGTCGCAGTGGCCACTTCCTCCACGCCGGATGAATCGGTCGGCTCACTCGTCGCCTGTCGGTACAGAGCCAACACCAAAGCCGCGAAGGAAACCGTTCCAAAAACCGACAGTCCCCCCAAAAGCCATTCGGAGCCGGCGTCGAGTCCCCACAATACAATGACCGAAATCAGAAAGTTGACGATCAACCAGGCACCAAGTACGCGGATTAGCTGAATGTACTTTCCCGCCGTCAACGACTCGCTACCGACGAGCGCCCCGGTCACCGATATTCCCGTCTCGAATAACATCACCGGGACCGCGAACAACCATCCCAAGAACCAACGGCCGGCGACAATCAGGTAGGTCCCGCCGACTGCGCAAGCCAGGCCGCCTCCCAGCCAGAATTCCCTCGGCCGCAGAATGATCAAGCCATTCAGGTCACTTCCGCTCCAGAACCACCAGTAGAGAATTCCGATTCCCGCGAGAAACGGAATCGCCAGCGCCAGGTACACCACCAGTTGCCGCATTCCCAAGATCAACAGTCTGTGGAATTGCCGGGCCGCCGTTCGCAATCCCCCCGACCAGTCCAGAGATCGATCGGCGAGCAGTAGCTGCAGTCCCGCCAGCTCAAAATACTGGGTCGCGAGCAGAAACGTCCCGCCGCACAAGATCGCCGTTATGCCAGGCCAAGTGAGAAGAAAACTCGCGATCTCGAAGTTTCCGACCGACGCCTTCCCATAATGAGCAAGCAGTTGCCGTAGTCCCAGCGAGAAGAGGGGCGTCAAACACAGCGCGTCGAGGATCTTGAACGCAAAGGAATAGGGGATCACACTCCGCAGGCGCCCCAGGCTGGAGTGGTATGCCGACAGGACGAGATGGGGAACACGGCTCATACTTCCAGGGGCTTTCCAACGGGGCGGACGGGACAGTCAGTTTGGTGGCGACGACGCTCCGCGGCATCGCCTCCGTTGTGGTCTCGACAATTTCCAAATCAGGAACCCGACGCGTTGCGGAGCGGCCGCCTGCGCTCCAAACGGAACGCGCGTTTTCAGTCCAGTGACCGGGGAATTTCGTCGGCGGATTTTCGCGGCGGCGGATCGGTTGAGGAATTGTCCGTAGTTGGAGGACGGGTTGCCACCGTGCCAACGTGCCATCGGTTGGAATCCTGGTTTCCCAAGCCGTAAAGTAACGGCACTGTTTTGCTTCCACACCGTCAACGGCACTTCGCGACCATGTCTTCCACCTCTCCCCGCCGACGCCGCCGTCAAACTCCTTCCGTACGCCTGATCCTCGGCGTCGTCACCGGTTTGGTGATCGCCGGGATCCTGTTTCTGACACTGGGGCGCGGCAAAGGGACAGCGGCGAAGAAGCCGCGGGGTTCAAAAACTGCACCGACAGTCGCCGGTGGTGAGCGCCCAGCAAATTCTCCAAAAAACAAGGCGAAACGTACCGGATCCGACTCAGAGGCGGAAACACCGAGCGGTGACAACCCATCCTCGGCTCGTCGCGGCGAGCAGAAACCGCCCAAAAGCGTGGAACCGATTTCAATCCAGATCCATACACCCGAGCCGGGGTTTCTGGTCGAAATCGACGGCGTTGTTGCCCGGGATGACAAAAAACAGGTGGTGCTGACTCCGTGCGAGGTTCAAATGACGCCCGGCACGCGTACCATTCGCGTCGCCCGCCAGCAGTTCAAAGACATCGTCCGTGACGTTCCGATCATTGAGGGGGAGGAGATCGAATTCACCCCCGAGTACGATCCCTTCGGCGAACCGGCTGGCTACTTCGCGTCACGCTTTGCCACCACTGCGGTGGGCGAACGTGTGGAACTCTCTGCGATCAATGAACTCGGTCCCTCGTGGGATCCCTGGATCGCCGCGGATGGACTCACGATCTGGTTCGCGGGGGATCACACCAACGGACGCGGTCTGTTCGTCGCGCGGCGGGCGACTCCTTATGAGGAGTTCGGCACTCCCGAACTACTGGCGCGAACGACCGACCTGGTCGCGAGCCCGACTCAAACCAGCGACAGATTGCTGGTGGCGTACTCACTACGCGACAAACCTCAGGTGCGGTCGCTGATCCGGGGCGAGCCAGCCGAGGCGTTTCGCGCTGGCCCCGTCCTGGCATTCAGTGAAGTCGAGGGAGAGACCTGGCCGATGACCGCGATTTCCGCCGATGGGCTGGCCCTGACCTGGCTGCGACACGCTGACGGCAAACACACCGTTTACCAAGTGACACGCAAAACTCTCGGTGCCGAGTTTCCGGCCAAAGGCAAACCCGTCAAACTGCCGGCGGCCGATGTACGATTTTCGGCGGATGGAACTCGATTGTACTGGCTGGACGAGTGGCGAGTGATGCGCGCCACCCGCGATTCGACCGCGGGCGAGTTTGGGACGCCCGCTTCGTTGTGCGATCTGCCGGAGAAAGCGTTCGCGGTCGAAACGGGACGCAGGCAATTTACGCTCAGTGACGACGAGGTCTGGCTGTGGGGGAGCGATGGGCCGGTGGGTAGCGAGGCGTTGTTCGCATTGAGATTGCAGGAGGCTCCTTCGCACGGTCCAATCCCCCGTGGTCGGTCGATCGCCCCCAAAGAGAAGTCGAAGGCCACTCCCAGCGGAACGGAACCAATTCCCGAAGTGGCGGCAGTCCCGGAGGAGGTTGATCCGAAGCGGGCCACATTGCCCTATTTCGCGTTCCGCAAGAAGCTGGAAGTGTCGATTGCGACATACGATTTCGACTCAGCCGGTCAATTGCTGGAAGAGGCCAAACGTGACGCGCGTCTGGAAGAGAATCGCGAGGCGTTGGAATGGGATGCCGGGGAATTGTCGCTCGTGCGACGTTTCTGGAATCGTGTCGAAGGCAAAGCGCGGGAATTGAAACCTGGGGATTCCTTGAGGATCCGAGGGAAAGCGGTCGAACTCGTCGCATTTGCCGACGGTGTTCTCGAAGGACGGACTCCGCAGGGAATGGTTCTCAAGGCGAATCTGCGGGAATTGACGCCAGTGGAATTGTCGCTCCTCGCGGATCGTGGCGTGGAAAAGAGTGACAAGACCGCGCAGCTCGAAGCGGGAGTGTTTCTCACGCTGACCGGAAAGGCCTCGGCAGCGACCATCGCCCCCCGATTGCAGCGGGCGGGGGATGATGGAAAACTCTTCAGCGATCATCGACTGTCGCGTCGGCTGCTGGAATTGAAGCAGGAGGCGGCGCGGGGGAATCTCTCGCGGGCGCTGGCGATCGCCGACGAACTTGTATCCACCGCGCCGAAATCGGCGCAGGCCAAAGCGGCGATTGCCGAACGGGACGCTCTTCCGACGCGATTGGTTTGGAAGGCCGTGGGGAGCCAGGACTGGCAGCACCCGACTCCCGATTCCCACGAAGCGACCGTCGCGCGTGTTCCGGGAGCCCATCTGGCGTCGGGGGAGAGGTACCGCAACTTCCGCCTGACACTGGAATGGAAGACTGTGGGGACGACGGCCCAGGGGGGAGTCTGGTTTCGGTATCCAGGCACCGGCGATCTCCGGAAATCGGCCTGGAAGATCATGCTGGCCAACGACGCGGCGGCGGGGACCGTGGATCGGTTTTCGACTGGCGCCCTGTTTGGTGTGAAGCCACCGAAAGCGAATCGCGTGAAGCCGGCCGGCGAGTGGAACACGTTGGAACTGACCGCCGAGGGCGATCGGGCGCGACTGAAAATCAATGGCGAAGAAGTCCTCGATACGCCACTCAGCGATCCGAACATTCCCGCCGAGGGACTGATTTGCTTGGATGGCGAATTCGGAGGGATCACGTATCGCAAAGTGCTGGTGTTTGAAAAGAACTGACGCACGGGCTCGTTCGGACAGAGCGGCCTGTTGACCATTGAGAAGGGCGTCGTATCGGGACGGATCGATGCGCTGGAATTGCCGTGCAAATTGTTGTCTGGTAAAAGGTTGAGTCTGTCGGATGGTGCGTTTCGCGTGGGAAAATTCGGTGACACGCCGCTTTCTTCCCAACGGGGGACGGACCATCCGCGTAGTAAGTGAACCATGGCTCGCCCGCACACGATGTCCGAGATCGACACGCAGTCTCTAGAGTCCCCCCCACCGGGCGGGGGCGTTAGCGATGCGCGCCTGGTCGAAGCGGTGCGGAAGGGTGACCACGACGCGTTTGGCGAACTGGTGAAGCGTTACGAAGGGCGTCTGATGAGTGTGTTGTTGCGGTTCGTTCGCGATCGCGAACTGGCCCGCGACTTGGCTCAGGAGACGTTTTTGCGGGTCTACGAGCGGATCGAGCAGTTCGATCCCTCCCGGCGGTTTGGTCCGTGGCTGTTCCGAATTGGGGTCAATCTGGGCCTCGACTACATGCGGAAGCGGAAACGCCGACTGTGGCCGCTGCTGTTCAGCGAAAGCCGTTCCGAAACCCCGCCCGACCCTTCGTCCAGCGACCCCCGGCAGCAGCTTGACCTCGAACAAGAGGTTCGGCATGTCCTTGAGGGGATTCCAGAGCATTACCGCACGGTTTTGGTGTTGCGAGATCTCGAGAATTTTTCGACTTCGGAAATCGCGGCGATCTTAAATCGCAAAGAGGCGACCATCCGGTGGCGGCTGGCGGAAGCCCGCACGAAATTCAAGCAGATCTGGACGCGTCGGCAAGCGGAACGAAAGCCGGGGGATCAGGTGTTTCCCCTGCCGGGTTCCGAGGAGAGTGATCACGATGTGGATGAATAACTGTCGGAAGTATCGGGCCGATCTGGCGCTTCTGGCGGGCAACGACCTGGATGCGGCGACCCGCCTGGAAGTGGAGCGGCACGTTGTCACCTGTCCGGAATGCCGGGCGCATTGGCAGGAACTGCAATCGAGCCAGCAGGCGCTCGAACAATCGCGGGGGACTGCGGTCGTCGTCTCCTTAGAGACCAGTTCCGTCTGGGTCGATGTCCAACGGCAGATTCGCGTGGTCGACGAGCGTTCACGACGCGGTTCGTGGCGGGGCTGGCTGCCCGCCGTGGCCATGGCCGCCGCCTGCCTCGCGGTGATTCTGATCACCTCAGATATTTTGCGAGAATCGACCGTTCCTCCGGAATTCACCCGGCAGCCCGCTTATTCCGCCGGTACCCCCGTCAGTTTTTCGACATCGTCGGCACAACCCACAATCGTCCCGGCAAGCGCCGAAGAACTGGTTCCCGAACGGTTGGAAGACGCTCGTGTCGACGATCGCCCCCGACGACGCTCCAACCGGGCAGAACGGTTGAGCAACGGGCCGTATCGCGGGTTCTGATTCGACGTATCCGCTCAGTCCCGCGTGATGAATTCGTGCAGGTTGAGCAGCACGCTCGCAACGTGAGTCCAGGCTGCAAACTCGGCGGGAGTTGTGCCGGATGGCGGTTCGCGATCCCCCAGGGTCGCTGGAACTGCTTCAGAGTTTTTCGCGAATGCTTCCCGAAGCTGTTCGACATACGATCGTAACCGCTTAATCTCCGCAGGCGATCCGCCTCTCCCCAGGCAAAGTTGTAACGCGTGATCGATCCGACCGGCGTCATCCACGTCGGGAACGCTTAGGAGCCGGGTCGCCAGCCCCTGGGCCATCTCGAAAAAGACCGGGTCGTTGAGCAGCGTGAGCGCCTGCAGCGGAGTGTTCGAACGCGGTCTTCGGGTGCAGACGTCGGTCGGTGGCGGGGCATCGAATGTGATCCCCTGTGCGAACGGCGAAGTGCGTAAGACGAATGTGTACAGTCCACGTCGATAACGGTCTCCCCCGGCGCTCGGCTTCCAGTCATTGCTGCCAAACGCCTCCATTGTCACTCTCTCGTTCTGTGGCGGCTTGACTGAGGGGCCACCCATGCGGTCACACAACAACCCGCTGACCGCCAGGGCCGAATCGCGGACCGCCTCGGCCGATACCCGCAGACTCGCCTGTCGGACCCGCAGACTCGCCTGTCGGGCGAGCCAGCGATTCTCGGGATCGCGCTGCCGGAGTTCGGCACGAGGGCGCGACGATTGCCGATATGTCGCCGACGTCACAATCAGTCGATGCAGTCGCTTGGTGTCCCACCCCGACGCGACATAGTCCCGCGAGAGCCAGTCCAATAATTCCGGGTGCGTCGGTCGGTCTCCGCGCTTTCCGAAATCGTTCGCAGTCCCCACCAGCCCGTGCCCGAAAAACTCCTGCCAGACGCGATTCACCGTCACACGCGGAGTCAGCGGATTGACCGGGGAGACAAGCCACTGCGCCAGCTCCAGTCGAGTCGGTTCTTCCGAAGCGACAACCGCCGGCAGGACCGCAGGAGTGTCCGGGTCGACGAACGCCCCGGGCGACCGGAATTCCCCCCGTTCATGAATGAATGTCCGCCGGGGTTGAAGGGTGGCCCGCATGCCCGCCCCCCGCGTCGCGGTCGGGAACTTTTGTCGGAGGGCGACCAGTTGGGTGCGAAGTGTCCCCAGTTGAAGCGCGTCAAATTTCGGGCCATCCACAATGGCACCATGACTCAAGAAGTAATCCAGCAGATCCGCCCGCTGGCGGGCTGTCCGTTGATCCCACGGGAGTCGGCAGATTTCCGTCCCCTCCAACTGCCCTTCACCCAGATGTCCCCCCCAAATCAGCCCCAGCAACTCCCACTGGCGATCCCAAACATGGTCTTCACCCGGGTGGTCCGCCGCGTGCAGCGCCATTTTCTCCCAGCGTTTTTGCAACGTTTCCAGTTCCTCTCGCACCGGGGCGATCAGCTCGTCTCGTTGCCGTTCGTATTCCGGCCGCGACGCTACGAAAGCGTCGTTCTCCTCTGCGAGCGGCGCGTCGAGATTGACCTCCGCTGCGTTGTCGAAAAACGCGTAGAGCCGAAAGTACTCTTCCTGCGAAATGGGGTCGTACTTGTGATCGTGGCAGCGGGCGCAACCGACCGTCAGCCCCAGCCAGATCGTCCCCACCATGTTCGTCCGGTCAACCACCTGGGCGACACGGTACTCCTCCAAGTCGGCCCCCCCTTCCCTGTTGCTGAGAGTCTGCCGCAAAAATCCGGTCGCCAGAAACTCCTCTTGCCCTCCTCCAGGCAACAAGTCGCCCGCAAGCTGCTGGATTGTGAATTGATCGAATGGAAGGTTGCGGTTGAGCGCGTTCACCAGCCACGCACGGTACCGCCAAGCGACCGGACGCAACTGGTCGGTCAGGTGGCCGTCGCTGTCTCCATAATGACACGCGTCAAGCCACGGCCGCGCCCAGCGTTCGCCATATCGGGGGGAAACCAGCAATCGCTCGACGACGCGATCGTACGCGTCCGGGGAATCATCCGCGAGAAACTCCGCGACCTCCCCGGGCGTGGGGGGCAGACCAATCAGATCGAACGTCACCCGGCGTAACAGCGTCCGTTTGTCAGCCTCGACCGCAGGAGCGATTCCCTCGGCTTCCAGCCGCTGAAAAACAAATGAATCGATCGCATTCCCCAGGAATTGCGAATTCGAAACAACGGGGGGAACTGTCCGTTCGATCGGCCGAAATGACCAGTGATCTTGGCCGCTGACGCAATTGTCGACAATCAGGAGCGTCGCCAGCGCGAT
>JAPLOC010000401.1 GCA_026692825.1 Planctomycetota bacterium
CCACCTCTTTCGCCAGACCACGGATCTGGCGTTCCAATCGGGGAAGATCGACGCCATGGGCCGAGACGGCGAGTGTCGTCAACCGTTGAGAACTCGCGGGGGCCATTCGCGAGCATCCCACAACGATGATTTCCCGCAAGACGTTTCCGACCGATTCCAGCACCTCGGCCCGGGTGCGCGGCGCGCCGGAAGATTCCGCGAGCACGCGATCGACCGCGGTGACCGCCTCCCGGCCCAACGCCATCTGGTACGCGAGAACCGCCGCCACCACATGTTCGCAGACATTCTCGGCCTGGCAGGAACAGACCATGCCGACCAGTCCGGAACTGGGAATCCAGCGGCATACCAGGTTCCGATCGGGGAATTTCACGACCAGCGTGCTGCCGGCTTCGACCTGGCGATTGGGCGAATTCGTCAGCAGTGTCACCCCTTTGCGATACGTCGCCTTGCCGGCCCATTTCTGCAATTCCTCGTCGCTGACGGAACCCAGAACCTCCGCAGGTGACGCGACGGAGGCCGCGCGATCGACCGGTGCGGTTTCCGGCCGATTCTCGCTCTTGACGATGGGCGGGACATCGGTCGCCGACGAATCAACGGGCGATCCCGCAGGCTGGGCCGACTGGGGGGCCGCATAATAGGGGCCCCCCATAAATTGTGCGTCCCGGAGCGCGACGAGCGCCGAAAGAACATGCCGGCAAATGCCGGAGGCGGGGCAGGTGCAGGTGCTTTTGACCAGCAGCTCCGGAATGACCACCGTGGCTTCTTTGGTTGTCAGCCGAACGTGCGTGTCGGTCACCTCGGCCAAAGTGGGACGCTGCGTTTCGAGGTCTTTTTGCGCGCGGCGCAACAGCCCCTTGTTGGCGAGTGCGGCCAAAGCGTCATCATCCTGCGTGGCGAGGATCGCCCGCAGTTTTGTCAGGAAAGGATGCGTCCCAGCCATTCCGCCAACCTGATCGGTGTCAGTGCCGCCACGTCCGCGCCCACATCCACGCAGCGCTGTGCGACTTCGTTGTCATAGCACGGCAGCGCCTCTTCGTTGAGCGCCGCCAGGCCGATCACGCGCACACCCTGCTCGCACAGCCGCTTGATCGACGCGACCATCGGCGCGGGAGATCCCCCTTCGAAAAAGTCGGTCACCAGCACCACGATCGTCCGTGTGGGTGAAACAACCAGCGATTCCGCGTAACCGAGCGCGCCCGCGATGTTCGTTCCGCCGCCAAGTTGCACCGACATGAGAATCTCGGTCGGGTCGTCGATTTCTTCGCTGAAGTCGACCACCTGGGTGTCAAACGCCGCCAGGCTCACGCGGACCGCGGGCAACCCTTTGAAGATCCCCGCCATCACCGCGCTGTAAATCACCGAGTCCATCATCGAACCACTGCAGTCGACCAGCATGACGATGTGCCACGGCATGTGCCGTTCGACACGAGAAGAAAAATGCAGCGCCCCCAGCACCACCTGCTTCCGCTGGAGATCGTAATTCTTGAGATTCGCGCGGATGGTCCGTTGCCAGTCGAGATTGCGCAACACCTTCAGTCGGCTCCGGCGCTGCTTGTTGAGCCGTCCCCACAGCGCCCGTCGAACGTCTTTGGCCAGCTTTCTCCGCAGTTCCTCAACCACCTGCCGCACGATCCGCCGGGCGACTTCCAAAACCTCCCCCTTCATCATGCCCTTGTATGCCAGCACCGCCTTCAGCAGTTCGTAACTCGGCTCCAGTTTTTTCAGAACCTCCGGGTCGGTCACCAGCTCGGTCATGCCGTAGCGGTCGAGAGCGTGCCGCTGAATGATCTCGGCGGTGTCGTTGGGAAACAGTTCTCGAACCTGTTGCAGCCATTCTGGGATGGCCAAAATGCTCTCGCCGTCGCCACCGTACCGGTTGTCGGTATCGGGATCGGTGGCTCCCCCTCTGCCGGCGGCGGATTTTCCGCGGACACCCCGGCCGTGGTATTCACGGCCGTACAAGTAGTCGAGACAACGGTCCATGCGGCGTTGTGGTGAGTTGTCTGGCCCGACCGCTCCCAAACCAGGTTCGGCGAACCGTCCCAACACGAGTCGCCAACGGGCAATTTCCAGTTCGGCATTTCCCTCCGTTTGCGGAACGACAGATGCCGTGATCGCGGTACCGCTGTCGTCGGGAAGGGCAGGGGGGGGACTGGAGCCGGAATCGGTTTGCGGATCACTCACCGAAAGCCTCCAGTCCGTCGGCGATCAGAGAATCGCGAACCCGTTTGTTGATTGCGACACCGCGCAGCATTTGAAGGCTGTCGACATCGGAAAGTGATTCGATGTTCATACTCTTCGCTCCCACGCGGGCTGCGATCATCCGCGCGATGCGGTCTGTTTCACGGGGCGTCAGATCCGAAAGCGCGAGCCTCAGTAGAGGAAGCAGTCGGATGAATTGATCTTCGTCCCATGTCCCCAGAACCTGAGACACTCCGTCGAGAATGCCCTCGACGCTCCATAAAATGCCCCGCGCGGTCAGCAGCAGCCCACGCAAAAAGTGTGGTCCCTCGATACCGCCGTCGCGACTGCTCAACAGATGCCCGCGAAGCGAAGCGACAACCTGGTCCCCATCCCAACAGCCATCGCCAAACAGTGCGCCGACCGCACCGCCGCGCATCACGGCACTGCCTCCCGTGGTCCCGGCCAGGGCCGCCAATGCTTCGGATCGCAAGGTTCGCAGTTCCGGACCGTCCCCCAACGATCGCCCTCCCTGCACGAGCGCATTGAGTCCTTCGAGAGTTTTGGATTCCTCTTCGACGGGGGTGTTCACCAATCCGGGAATCAGAAAGCAGGCGCGGCGATAGGCAGCCGCCGCCAACTCGGACAATCCCGTCAGATGATGCGCCTCGAGCGGTTCCCGAGAGACTTCCAATGCCAGGAGATTCTCCATCGCCGCGACAAGCGAATCGAACGCCGCGTCATCGGTCAAAAGTGCCGCGACACGCCGCAACAGATCGCCTGTGTGGCGGTGCAGTCCCATCCGGCAGGCGTGAATCACCAGTTGAGTCGCGACGGCGGCGCTGCGTCCCAGTCCCGCGGCTTCTGCGACCTGAAACCGTTCGAGCAGCATGCCGGTCGCCGCCTCTTCCATCGTCGACCCATAGAGCGAACGCTCAATGAGAGTCGATTCCGTTTGCGGCGACCACGCATACCGCCACACTTCCTGGATTCGCTCGAGGTTCTCGCCAGAGACAAAATCGGGACCGCGCAGGAACTTCGCGAACGGGACGCCGATGAATGCCAGCCGATGAAACAGTCGGCTGACTTCGCGATGGCTCGATTTGCGATACAGGTCGAGAATCGATTCGGTCTCGTCGGCCTTGTCGAGCTTGAGCCTCAATTGAGTGGCGGTATTCCGGAAGTCGTGGACAATCGGGGGCTGGCCCGCTTCCAGAGGGACGTTGCCGACGCGATCACCGGCGAGCCATTTGCGAGCGATCGCGAGGACGGGTACCCCTTCCGCATCGTCGGCCCCTTTGATGTACACGCTGCGGATGGCGTCGAGGACATCCTCACGTGAGGGGCGGACGTGACCCCGCAGGTGGGCGAGACGTCGGGCGTGGCCGACGGCGGCGATGGCGTCGGCCGTGGACTGCCCCAGGTTTTTGCGACGACATTCGCGGCCGATTTCCACCAGCAATTCGCTCGCGTCCCGTTCCTCCCAGTCCCGTTGGTAGAACTCGGGCGAGGGCATACCGCTGGCATAACCATTCAGTCGATCAAGCTGTTCGAAACTATAGCGCATCAGCACCACTTGCCGATCGTCGGGCGGGATCTTGCGGTTGGCCGGCCACGCGGGAGTTGTTTCAGGGAGAGCCACGGTGTGAAATCCTCCCGTCACTACCACGACTCGTTCACGCTCTTCGGAAATCGCGGCGGCCATCGCCTGTTCGCGAGCCAAACAGCCGTCGGCGGCGAGCTGTTCCCGGGTGGAGTCCCGCCGGGCGAGCGCGCAGTACAGCAGCACATTGCGGATGAATTGATCGGTGCAAACGTACTTGTAATCGACTTCGTACAGGTGATCCCAGAGATCGTCGTAGTCACGCGCTCCCGTGCGCACACACGCGGCGCGTAATAGCCGACTGTGCGAAAACCACGATTCATCCTGCAGGCTGCCGGTCCGGGAGATCGCGGTCGGGGCGGCGGCGCGTTCGGCGGCGACGGCGTCCACCGATTCACCGGCGGCTCCCGCTTCGACTTTCTCCGGAAACGTGAGATCGATGAATTTCACCTGGGCTCCCACCTCCAGCCCGGCACGGACCGCTTCGAGTTCGGGAGAGTAGCCACACAGGGGATAATAGGCGGCGTGACGCTCGGGGAGTTCGGCTTTCACCCGACGAACATAGGTCGCATAGATCGCGACCGGCATCCGTGTCTCGGCGTGAACAAGCAGCGGCACGAGCGGTGTGGCGTCGCGGGGGCCTTCGATGAGTACCGCGTTCGGACGCAACGCGCGAATCAGCCGGCCCACATGCCAGGCGCACGCCGGACTGTGATGCCGAACGGGAAAATAGATCACGCGCTGCGTCAGATCAACCGGTCGCACCCCGGCGAGCGCGGCATCCCCCTGCAGGATCGCCTCGACATCCAGGGACGCGGGAGAGGCGTCTGAAAGGATTTCAGTCGCCACCGAGTCGCCCGTCACGGACGCTGGTTTGGACTGTGGCCGACTTTTCGTTTTTCCCGAGCGGACCATGTGTGTCGTGTTCTGGCGCTGGCAATCTCCCGCGAATTGGCGGTCATTGTACTTGCCATGTCGGAAAACGCGACATCGAACGCGTCCATGCCTCGCCGACACGATGTGGAAGACGGTTGGCCGTGGCACCCGAATGTCATTGAAGCGGGTGGTTCATCGAATTTTTGCAAGTGGTTAATTTCCATCCGCTCCGCCAAGCTGCGGCGGGGCGGGAGGGACGGTGCCGGGCAGTCGCAGCGGACCAGACTTGCTGTGGATATTGGCTGGCGTCGGTTGGGGAGGCACGCCGTCGGGTGTGGTCCCGGGCACACCGCGGCGGCTGGGGCCACTCAGGAAATCGAGTTCCCCGGGAGGCAGGTCGCTGGCGAACGCTTCCGGTTCGGTATGCACCGGGTCGATGTCCGATGCGTCGAACGCAAACGTGCGGGCCCAGGCTTTGCGAATCGCGTCCTTCTGGGCTTCCGCCGTCCAGGCCCCTTCGCCCAGATGGACATTGTTGATTTCCAGCAGCGTTCCCTTGCGGAAGTGCAGGTCGCACAGCGCCTTGTTGTATTCGATGACGGCACTGTAGAACGCGACTTCGGCTTCCGCGGCCCGGCGGCGCGTTTGCAGGAACGCGTCGAGCAACACACTGGTTTCGACGTTGGGGACACCGAGTTTGTAGCGACTCTCGCGACCGCCAATTTGTGCCTCTGCGGTCTGCCAGCGGTTGTACGCGGTCTGGGCTGTCTGGTACCGCCACGCCAGATCCTGGAACGTTTTCGTCAACTCGTGGGTGATTTCCTTTTCCTGGAGCGCCATCACTTCGCGGGACTTCACAAGTCGCAATTCGTAGTTTCGCACCTGCGACAGAGCGGATCGGAATCCCAGGGGCATCGAAAACTGCAGGCCGGCCGACCAGCCAGTGGTGTCCCCCCGGAACAGCGTGCGGTAGGCGCTTTGGAGACTGGCACCGGGAGTTCCCGGGGTTCCGTCCGCGCCGAACAGGTTGTTGCCAAATCCGTTGAGCTGGTAGCTCGACACGAAATTGAGCTGGGGGTTCGTCAGGCTGTGTGCCGCGGACAACTGCAACTCAAGACTCTTGATATTCCACTTCTGCTTGCGCAATTCTTCCCGCCGGGTGAGCGCTTCGGCCAGACTGATGTTCCAATCGGGAACGAACTCGCTGATGGTGGGATCGTCCGAGGGACGTAGAATCTGACCATCGGCGCTGGGAAGCCCGCACAAGCGACGGAGCTGAGTCTCGAGGTTGTAGATTTCCTGCAGAGTGTTCTCGGCTCGCGCCCGACCATCGTAATACGCTTCGCGGGACTGCTGCTCGTCGAGTTCGCTGAACCGCCCTCCCAACTGATACTTCGAGGCGAACCGCCACGATTCAAGAAAGCTGTCTCGCGCCTGACACGCCGCGTCATAGGTGCGATAGGCGAGATACAGTTCCCAATAGGTGTCTTCGACATCCTTCAGCATGTTGCGGACGGCGACTTCGAAATCAACAATCGTGAGGTCGGTGTTGATTCGCGAAATCACCACACCCTGGCTCACCCCGGTGATTCCCGAAAGCCCTGGGTTGAAGGGACCGGCGATGCGCGTGAAGTCGGTCCCCGCCCCCGCCCACAATGGCTGAGTGTAACTGAGTCCGAGATTTCCCGCGTAGGCGGACGGAAAGAGCTGGAAGTTCTGGTTCGACCAGTTGTAGTTCCAGTTATGGCCCAACGAGAGATTGGCACCATACGCCATCTGCTTGGACAGGCCCGACTGGAATTGGGCGGTATTCTGATCCAGTACCGTTCCCTCACCCACCCCACCCCCCAGCAGGGAGTTGTTCTGGTAGGCGCTGTTCGCCCCCCAGACCATACTGCTGTTGAACCGCGGATCAAACTGCGAGAGCGCCGCCTCGACACCCTGACCGCCAAACAACACGCCCGAATTCCGGATCCCGGGATGGTAGATTGAGGGAATATTGTCGGCGTTCGCGAAAACCTGCGTTTGAACGCTGCGGAAATCTCCTCGGGTGCGGATGATCCGATTGTTGACCAGTGCCAGATGAATCGCTTCCGACAACGAAATGTCGCGAACTTCATCTTTCGATTGATCCCCGAGTTTTCGCGGCTGCTCGGCGACCAGAGGCTGATCGAGCGTCGCGGACGCCGTATCGGAGTGTTCGATCTTCAGTTCGGTGTCTTCGTACTCGGCGACATACTCATAGTCCCCCTTGTCACCCAGGTACGACAGCCGCTTCTCGGCCCCTGTGCAGCCAGGCAACATCGCCCCGGCCAGAGCGAGGCACAGCCACTTCTTCCACTTTTCGCGACGGGTGGAGTTTGAATGTCGGAGCATGGCGAACCTGTCGAAGGCGATGAAACTCGCGCCGGTATGAAACCGGTTGGGGCGGGATTGGTGACGGAAGCGCGACGCACGGAGAATTCGACCTCCAATCGGGAGTTTGAATTCAAGGCGCGCGGCGCACCTCGGCCGACACAATCGTCAATTCATGTATCGACGGAACAATCGTTAGAGCTTGACCAATCCCGAATTGACCCGGGGATCGGTGTCCTAAATACGCCCCGCTATTCCGTATGTCGCAACGGAAAACGCACCACAGAGCCCAGTGTACGCACAGCAGGAAACGGTCGTCGATTTCCGCTTCCTGACTGGCGCGGTTCTGCCGCCAGCTCTCGTTTTCGGCTGCGGGGAACGAATCACGCAAACTACGGCGTCTTCAACGTTCCCACAATTTCACGCACACTGGCCAAACCTTCACCCGCCAGAGCCGCGTCGAGTTCGTCCACCAGCTTCCCCGCCAGGGTCGGATTGTAGAAATTGGCCGTCCCAATCTGCACCGCCGACGCTCCCGCCACCAGGAATTCCATGACGTCGTTCAGCGATCCGATCCCCCCGACGGCGATAATCGGCAGTCCCGGAACCCTCCGGGCGACCTGATACACCATTCGTAGCACGATCGGCTTGATCGCCGGCCCGCTCAATCCGCCGATCACATTACCCAGGATCGGCTTACGGCGTTTCCAGTCGATTGCCATTCCCTGGAACGTGTTGGTCAAGGTGACCGCGTCCGCCCCGCCCGAGTGAGCCGCCTGCGCGATCGCCACGATGTCGGTGACATTGGGGGTCAGCTTGGCGACGATCGGCAACCCGCAGACGTCCCGCACGCCCCGCACAATCGCCTCGGTCCGTGCCGGGTCGACTCCAAAGTCGACCCCCCCCGAGACGTTGGGGCACGAGATGTTCAATTCAATACCCGAAAGCCCCTCGACCCCTCCCAGACGCCCTGCCATCTGGAGGAACTCTTCGCGGTCATGCCCCGCGATATTAGCGATGACCTTGGTTCCCAGCCCCAGCAGGTACTCAAGGTGCTTCGCCAGAAACGTTTCGAAACCGTCGTTGTCGAGTCCAATGGAATTCAACAGACCCGACGCGGTCTCGACCGTCCGTGGCGGTGGATTCCCGCGGCGCGGTTCGGCCGTGATCGTCTTGGGAACGATACCGCCGAGCTTTGAAAATGGCACGAACGCGGCCATCTCCCGAGCATATCCAAATGTGCCCGATGCGACGAGGATCGGATTCGCCAAGTGCAGGCGGTTGAGTTCGACGGCGAGATTCGGCACGAAACACTTCGGAACTATGGGCCGAAAACGCCCGGCACACCCCTGTGTGCCCACGCTCTCTGGCCGAGATCGATGTGCTTCGCATCGTACGCCGAGGAACGCCGGCCGGCAATCCGGCGAGACGTTCCCCGTCGACTAGATCACACCGCCGTGCGTACGGTACGGGGTTTCAAAGTCTGGGTTGTCGAGGAACCAGAAGCGTTCCCAGACGTCCAGAATCTGCCGGAAGTTCTCAGAGGTGTAGATCAACTGGCGGGCGCGACGGTCACGTTCCGACGAGAAGATCGGAACGATACATCCTGAATTCAGGATGGTCATGGCGGCCAGAAGTGCGCAGAGAACGAGTTTCCGCATGGGACTCCTCCATCGGATCGAACGAAAATCAGGTTGCCGAAAGGCTTTGAAGCGACGCAGCAGGACGGGAAGGGAGAGGCGGGAAGCCCGACGGTTGGGATCAGCCGGGCTTGGCGTTGGAGTGGTTGGCAAGGGCGGAAGCTTCGGCCAGCTCGCGAGCGCGGGCGGCAGCCGCCGCAGCCTCTTCGAGCTGAAGTACCTTTTCTTCCATCTCTTTGCCAGGCTTGAAGGTGACGACAAACTTCTCGGGGACGAAGACCTTTTGGCCGGTGCGTGGGTTACGCGCCTTCCGGGCCGCTCGTTTCTTGACCTCGAAGACTCCGAAATTTCGAAGCTCGATCCGCTTTTCGCGAATCAGAGTTTCAACGATCGCGTCGAACGTCTTCTGCACGATCTCTTTCGTCTTGAGCTGGGTCATTCCGATCTCATCGGAAATCGCCTTGACGATCTCTTTCTTGGTCACGACTCGTATCTCCCGCGAGAGTTTTCACCGGTCCGTCGACCGGGTCCAGCGAGCCTCAACTTTAGTCCCGAATTCGACTTAAAGTCAAGCCGAGCCGACTCTTCACGCGACTCCTGCCGGCTAACTTACCCCCTCTCGGTGGTTCGAAAAAACCATCTGTCGAGGGTCAGTTGACCGACTTGCAATTCAATATCGGCACCCCTCCCACGGAAACTTCACTACAATCGCCACAAACCGGATTATTTTTCTTCCCGGAGGAATCGAACCAACGGGCGATACTCCCAAGCGGCCCCGGTTTCGTCATGTAACTCCTTAAGCCGCTTGATGTAACGTTCACTGAGCTGCTCGCCCACCCCGGCATAGCCTGGGTCACAAAAGTACACGCGACACCCCAGAGGACGCCGCTCCCGGGCGGTACAAATCGTTCCGACCTGATACGGACAACCTGCGTCATCCACTGTCGCATCTGCCGGAAACGGTTCCTGCAAAAGAAGTTCCGCTTCCGGACGCGAGATAAACAACGTGTGTCCGTACTCCCGAAACCGACAGCAGCGGCCACTCAATTCGCACACCGGAGCGGCGGCCTCAATCTCGGCCCCCAATTGTGCGTACAACTCGGGGAGTTGTTGAACGACATTCTGAACTGCAGTGCCGTCATGGATCGACATTTGGCCACCCGTTGTTGCATGGACAGTGGGGATACACAACGGAGCCGCGCCCATCAGGAAGCGGCAGCATTGTCTGCTTCCTAACAGGTGCCGCTGCGCACGACCCTGCTACAAATCAATAATCGCCGCCTGCGCCTGAATCTCTTCCAACTGGTACAGCCGCCCCTGTCCCGATCCCGGACAGACCTTTTCTGTCTCTTTCCAGGCCCGCGGACTCTCCAGATTCGAATTCCAGAAGGGCCACGTGCGACACTGTTTTGGCCGGACGGAGTAAACCCGGCACTTCCGCGTCTCAGGATCCAGCAACGTGCAATCGCCGTTCGCGAACTCCTTCAGACTGATCCGCATCCCCAGCCGGCGAGTGTGTTCCACCCGAACCGTCCCCTCATCCTTACCGATCGCCTGGGCAATGGCGCGGATCTCTTCATCGTCGACCCACACATATCCCTCCGACCCGGTGCAGCAATCGCCACACTGAGTGCAAGTGAATCGCAAGCCTTCGTGGTACCAGGGTTGGGGCGCGGGCTGGGTGTCCATCTGGCGGATTCTATTCAACCACCCGCTCCGATGGCAAACGGGTCGATGTGACGACGGCAGCAGCAACACGCGGTGAACGGCTGTTATCGCACGCGTGCTGAGAGTGCGGAACGGTGTCCTCGCCTATTCATCGACGACCGGTGCCAGAAATCCCTCGTGAAGTCGCTGTTTCAAATGATCCTTGGAGAAGCCCCGTACCCCGGCTTCGTCCAAAGTCGTCCCTGCGGGAAACTCCTTCACGTACCGCACGAGTTCCGCGTCCACCGTATGGGCCGCCCGGAAATCGTGGTACACCTTATCGTCCCAGGTGTAACACCACGGAGCGAGCGCGTACCGGGTCGCGTTGGAGTGCGGAGTCAATCGGTACGTCATCGGCGGCGCTGTCTTCGCGTTCAGGATCACGCGCGCGTACGCCTCACACTGATTATCGTCACCGTAGTGTTCCTCCAGATACTCCTGGGTTTCCGGCGAGGTCCGGATCCGTTTTTTGATCACCTCGGCCGCCAGGGCGGCCGCCGCGTCGTGGTCGTTGAAATGAACCTTTCGCAGGAGATTGTCCGGCAGCAAATCCCGGTTGCTGCTCACCCGGGAGACGATCGCCGGTGTACCGCACCCCAGCGACTCATACGCGGAATTCCCAAACGCCTCCACGAAGCTCCCCAGAACCAGCGTCACGTGACCCAGCGAGTAGTACTCCGGCATCATGTCGAGCGGCAACCAGTCGTGGAATACGAACACCTCTTTCAGCCCGCGCCGCTCGAGTTCCTGCTCGATTGCCCGCATGTAGGCGACCACTTCCGGCGTGTCGTCGGAATCGAACCTCTTCGGCACCAACGCCCGGATGTGCGTGGGTTTGTGCTGGTGGATCAGCCGGTCCACGGTTTCAATCGTCTGCCGCAGGCCCTTGGATGTCTCCGGCCGATGGGGATGCAAAATCACGGTTTGCCGATTGGGATCGACTCCCAACAGTTGCAGGATGGATTTCGATGGACGCGTTGGGGAAAAGTACTCCCAGTCGAAGCCGTTGTGGATCACCTCGACCCGCGCCGGCAAGTCAGCCAGAAATCGGCCCGCCGTCGACAACAGCGACTTCTTGCAGTAATCGTTCAGCACGATCATGCGGTCGGCCTGAAACAGGAAACTCCCCAGCATCGTTTCCGGATAGACACAATCGCGCAGCGACACCACGCTGGGAATCGCGTGACAGACCGGCGGGAACAGAAACTCCCCATCATGCAGATAGAGCCGTTCGGCCCCTTGCAGGTGCCGCACCAGTTCCTGGATATTGTCGGCGAACTGAAACGCCGGCACGTCGTACGGAAGCGGGAACGGTTGTTTAAAGACAAACTCCGGATAGACATTCACCCGGGGATGCCAGCGCATGACCGGAGGCTGTCCCTCACGCCGGGTGCACAGGACTTCGACTGTGTGCCCCAGATTGCCCAGGTGTTCGGCGACCGCCCGCAGGTGCTTCGCCGAACCGCCGATCACCCGCGAGTCAAACAGCGGGTTGATCGTCGCCATCACGATTTTCATGCGTGTCGCTCCGGATGGGACAGGAGTCGGTCGAAGAGGTCGGCATGTGCCGTGACCCAGTGATCCCAGGTCCGCGAAAGAACCGACGCGCGGAGGTCGAGCCGACGCTGAACGACGCGCTGCAGCACGTTCCGCAGGGATTCGGCGTTTCCGGTCTCATACGGAATGTGGGGGAATTCGGGCACCCAGCCGACATTGGGAGCGATGACTTCGGTTCCACAGGCCAGCGCCTCGGCGACGCACATCGGTCCCCCCTCGATCAATGAGGTCACCAGAATGTAGTCCATCGACCGATAAAACGCCGGCATCTCCGCGTCCGACAGGCGGGTCGATTCGATTGGCCAACCGGTGCCGGTACAGGTCCAGCGGATGTGAGGAATGTCGAGCATCTGGGCGAGCAGATGTTCTCCCTTGCGTCCCGAGTCATACGTCCGCCCGACAATACCGATTCGAATCTCGGGAGTGAATGTCCCGAGATCGACACCGGGTGAGATGACGCTGACACGGGTCGCACCGAGTCGTTTCAACACCTCGGCATAACGGACTGAGTGGCTGACGCACTGTTCAAACAGTGTCGCCGACCGTTCGAACAACCGGTGCCGCTGTGCGTCCGCCTCCTGGTGCGTGAAGTAGCCTATCGCCCTCCTGTGCCCGGGTGTCGCATACGTGAGGTAGGGCATGTAGTAGTTGAGCGGGACGTCAAAGCGATCGGACAGCCCGTATTCCACCCCGGGAATCCGCTCGGCGAGTTGCCGCGCCATCTTTTCGATGATCCAGCCGCTGTCGCAGATCTTGATGTAGACGCGCGCGGACATCGTTTAGTTTCGCGGGAGACTGTTCAGACAGCGATAACGCAAGAAGAGGCGATCATTGGCACCGCGTCGCACATCGAGCAATTCCAGGGACGCCACTTCGCCCGCAACGAATCCAATCCCCGAGAAATTCCCCGGCGCGGAACCACCAAAAACCATCGGACAGAGGGTCGCGTAGATTTCGTCGATCAGGCCGGCGGACAACATGGCGAAGTTCAGTTCGCCTCCTCCTTCGAGCAACAGATGACGCACCCCTGCGGCCGACAACGACTCAACCACCGCGACCAGATCCAATCCGCTGGCGCTCTGGGGAACGGTAACCACCTCGGCGAGCTGTTCGAGTCTCTGAACCCGTTCCGCATCATGTCCGGCACGGGTGAAGAGA
The DNA here is from genome assembly GCA_026692825.1 of Planctomycetota bacterium. Lineage (GTDB taxonomy): Bacteria > Planctomycetota > Planctomycetia > Planctomycetales > Planctomycetaceae > UBA10511. Next base: position 13,078 of record JAPLOC010000401.1, read on the forward strand.
AACTTCCGCACGTCGACTGCTTTGAACAAGTCGCGGTCTTCGAACGGACAATCGAGCGAACCGCTCACGACGACCGGCCATGGTTGCGGGGACAGCCCCAGTTCGGCTCGTTGGTTCCGCCATTTCGGGAACGTGACCTGAAGCCGTGGATTTTCGTCGCGTACCGTTCCCGCCCCGATCATCACGGCGTCGGCTTCCGATCGCAACCGCTCCATCATATCGCGGTCCTCGGGACCGCCAAACCCGTGGCTGGCGCGATCTTTCGTCGTGATCCGCCCGTCGAGCGACATGGCGAAATTGGCCACTGTGAACGGCCGGTTCATCGGCGGAGTACTCGTCGCAGTTCGTCGAGGGTGAAATCGATTTCGCCGTGCAGGTCAAAATCGTGAATCGACTCCATGCTCACCGAATGGATGTGAATTCGGCTCTGCGGCGACTCGTTCACCAGATCGCCACTGAGCGCGAATGTCAAATCGCGTAACACATCTTCTAGAAACTGCGGCCGGGCGTGGGCCTGATAAACGGTCATCAGTTCCAACTCGCGGGGCATGGTATTCCGCGTGCGAATGACAACCTCGTCAATCCGGTTCAACAGTGAGAGTGTATCCAGCGGAGCGTTGACTCCAATCAGCGAGAGCCGGGTTCGGCAGCGCTGTGAATGTGTCATGAAAGGCATCTGCCGACCGTCGACGTCACGCAGGAAGCCGGCGCTCGCCTCGGAATGGCTTTGACGATACGTTTCCTGCACACAAGGGCACGCGGTGATGTGGCTGAAGGCGAGTCCCTGCGACAAAGTGTTTGTGCCGTCGACCCGATCAACACTTGCGAACAGTCCGAGCGCTTCCAGCGACTGCTTGGTTTTGACCCCCTGGTTTTCTTCGAGGTACACCAGGTCCCCCTCGACACGGACGTGCGCTTCGGGAGCATGCTGAGTCGTCTCCAGCTCTTGTGCCAACTGGGTGGCGTAGTCAACCAAGCTGGAGTAGGCCCGCGTGGTCAGCCGCGCCAGAACGTCGCCAATCCGGGAAACATGAATCCCCCGCCGATCCGGGGGGACTCCCACGCTCAAATCGACAGTACACGCAAGCTGAACGCATGCTGAGCCTCCGAAGGGATCGGTTATGCCGACCGGAACGGAGGTGCGGATGACACCCATTTTATGGAGGGCGAGTGGCTGCGTGGCGCGTTGGTTCGCCACATCGCGCCCCCGTTCGTTCATCGTCGCGATGGTCTCCCGCGCGGTCCGCTCGAACACTCCGTGGAATTCCGGGGTGTGTCGCTGGTGAATCGGCAGACTCATAGGCTTCGTACTTCAGACGATAATAGGGGGGGGGAATCCACATGAGGATTCCGGAATGGTTGGACGGATCGACAGTA
>JAPLOC010000402.1 GCA_026692825.1 Planctomycetota bacterium
CCTCGATCGCAAGTACGTGGTCGACGCGAAAGCGGGAGCTGATACGGAAGTCACGATCAAGTACGGTGCCAAGAATTTCGCGGCGTTTGACGGTCCCCGGCCGAAGTCGGTGGTTGTCACTCTGAGCAAGTAGGTCTTGAAGCGACTCCCGGTCGCAGTCGGCGGCCGGGAGGATTTTTCCTGCGGTTGAACACACCCGAAAGGGTCATGACGTGCGGTTCTCCAGTCTGTCAATCATCTGTCTCGGTGGAATGTCGCTGGCCCTCGCGGGTTGTGGACAGCCTCCCGAACCTGTCTTCGCTCCGAGCGCCAAGGCGACGGTGCTGGTTCCCGCCGCGCAGCGTCTGGTTTCCGAGTCTCTGGTCGAGAACTTTGGGACGCCGAACAAGCTGGTCGCGTGGCAGCAGTTCCCGATCAACTACGGTGCTGCGGAACCCACGGCTTCGGATGCGGGACGTCACGATGAAGGGTGGCGACTTCGCGAAGGTCGCAAGTTGTACATGGTCCATTGCCTTCACTGCCATGGTGTGGCGGGGGACGGTGCCGGACCCACGTCGCGGTTCCTGAATCCCCGTCCCCGCGATTACCGCCAGGGGGTCTTCAAATTCAAGTCGACCGCTGGCGGGATGAAACCCTCGACCGCCGATTTGCACCGGACTCTGGTGGAGGGGATTCCCGGAACCTACATGCCTTCGTTCGTCTTGTTGGGTCAGGAGCAGATCGGGTTGCTCGCTGACTACGTGAAGTGGTTGAGCATCCGCGGCGAATTTGAAGAGAAGCTGGCGGGCGGGATGGGCAAAGCCGGTGCGACCAGCGAGGAATTGCGTAAGTCGTACAAAGATAAGCGGGAGTCGGACAAATCGATCTCCTACGAAGCCGTTGAGAACGAGATTCTTGATGACATTCGAAAAGAGCTTCCGGAGACTTTGACCGAACGGGCTCAGGATCTGACCGATGATTGGCTGGCTGGAGAGAATCCAGAGAACGCGACCTTCCCAACGGCGAAGCGGGTTCGGCCTGATGCCGCGTCGATCGCTCGTGGCCGGGAATTGTTCCTGAGCAAAGACGTGAAGTGCAGCGATTGTCACGGACCTGCAGGGCGTGGTGACGGACCGATGACCGAGCAGTTCATCAAGATTACCGATTCTGACCGGAGCTACGACACGCCTGGATTCCGGGACTTTTGGGGTCAGCCCATCGTTCCTCGAAATCTGACGCGCGGTGTTTATCGGTTCGGTCGCCGTCCCATTGATCTGTACCGCAAGGTGAAAAACGGAATCCACGGAACCCCCATGCCTGCGATCAGCAACCGGGTGACGGAAGAGCAGATTTGGGACGTCGTGAACTTTGTCATGAGCCTGCCGTTTGGTGGCAAAGAGTCGGCGTCACCGGGAGAGGCTGACGGGGAAGGTGGCGAGGCCAAGGTAGCGGAAGCCGCTGGAAGCTGACACCATCGTTGGGATCTGGCATTGCCATTCGGGCATTTTGGCCGGTCCAACCCCTGAGTTGCGTCATTCCAGACAGTTGCGTCATCCCCACTAAGGGTTGAGATTGTGAATCGTTTCTGGTGTCTGTTCTTCGTCGCGTCGGCCGTTCTGGCTGTCGTGTTTTTCTACATCGGCCCCGCATGTGGCTGGTGGTTCCCTGGTGTTGCCGCCTCTCCCTTGGGTCAGCAGATCGATGATCTGTTTTATCTGATCCTGGCGATCACCGGTGTGACATTCATCGGCGTCCATGCGGTGCTCGGTTACATCCTGTGGAAATTCTCGGGCAAAGAAGGGAAGCGGAGCGACTTTCAGCACGGCAGTCACACTCTGGAAGTCGTCTGGAGCATCGTGCCCGCTGGGGTATTGCTGTTCATTGCCCTCTACCAGATGGATGTCTGGGCCGCGTTCCGGATGAAGTCCCGCTTTGATCAAGAAGCTCTGGCCAATCCGATCGCCGAGGTGACCGCCCGGCAGTTTGAGTGGCGAATCCGTTATCCCGCTCCCGGCAAGGTGTTGCAGGACACTCCTCAGCCGGACGATTTGTACACTGTGAACGATCTGCACGCTCCCGCCGGCAAGCCCGTGGTGATCAAGCTCCGTAGCGAAGACGTGCTGCACTCGTTCTTCCTGCCTCATTTGCGGGTCAAGCAGGACGCCGTACCGGGGTTGGTGATTCCGGTCTGGTTCGAAGCGAATGAGCCGAAAGCCTATGATCTGGTCTGTGCCGAGCTGTGTGGTTGGGGACACTACAAAATGCGTGGCCAGTTGACCGCGCAACCCCAGGCCGACTTCGACGCCTACATGAAGAAGCTGAAAGAAACCCAATTCGACGACGGCTTTAAAGAAGCCGCCGACGAGTAGCGTCCCTCGGGGTGCCTTCCCGCCAGCGACGCTGGAGCTTTGAATTGACTACGTGAAGCGTTTGGCCGATGAGTGCCCGACGCGTTCCAACCGACTGAGGATGAGTTGTGAGCACACTGAACCCGACCGCTGGAACCCTCGCCGGGCATGGTCATGGCGATGGCCACTCCCATGGCGCGCACCACAATCCCGGTTTCATCAGCAAGTACATCTTCTCGACCGATCATAAAGTGATCGGGATCCAGTTTCTGATCACCACGCTGCTGATGTTGTTTGTCGGCGGGGGATTGGCGCTGGGGGTGCGGTGGCAGCTTGCGTTTCCATGGCGGGAACTGCCGATTTTCGGCCGTCTGATCTTCGGGTCGCAGGGGGCCGGCATTTCCCCCGAGTTCTACACGATGATGTTCACGATGCATGCCACCGTGATGATCTTCCTCGTGATCATTCCGATTCTCGCCGGCGCGTTCGGGAACTTCCTGATCCCGCTGCAGATCGGTGCCGACGATATGGCGTTCCCGGTACTCAACATGTTGAGCTACTGGTTCATGTGGCCGGCGATCTTTCTGTTCGGGGCCAGCTTCTTCGTGGAAGGGGGCGCGGCTGCCGGCGGCTGGACTTCCTATCCACCCCTCTCCGACATTCAGCAGGCGGCTCCCGCCTCGGGCATGGGACAAACGCTCTGGCTGCTGGCGGTGACGTTCGTCGGTGTCTCCTCAATGATGGGTTCGGTCAACTACATGACCACCATCATCAACATGCGGGCTCCCGGTTTGACGTTGTTCCGACTCCCCATGACCATTTGGGGAATGTTCATTACCGCGATTCTGCAGGCGTTCGCTCTCCCCGTGCTGACGGCCGCTGGTTTCATGCTGGTGTTCGACCGCCTGCTGGGGACCACGTTCTTCGTTCCGGGCGGACTGGTCGTCAACAACGCAGCTCCCACGGTCGGCGGTGGACAGGCCCTGCTCTGGCAGCACCTGTTCTGGTTCTATTCGCACCCCGCCGTTTACATCATGCTGCTCCCCGCGATGGGCATGGTGTCCGACATTCTGGCCTGCTTCAGTCGGAAACCTCTGTTCGGATATCGGCCCATGGTGTACTCCATGGCGGCGATCGCCGGCCTGGGCTTTATCGTCTGGGGACACCACATGTTCACCAGCGGTATGAACCCGGCGCTCGGTATGACGTTCATGGTCTCGACGATGATGATCGCACTGCCGTCGGCGGTGAAGACGTTCAACTGGCTGGGGACGATGTGGGGGGGCAACATTCAGTTCACCGTCCCGATGATCAATGCGATCGCTTTCGTCTCGATGTTCGTGGTCGGTGGCTTGTCGGGGATCTGGATGGCGTCGGTTCCGACCGACATCTACTTCCACGACACCTATTACATTGTCGCCCACTTCCACTACGTGCTGTTCGGCGCGACGTTGTTCGGCGTGTTTGGATCGATCCAGTTCTGGTTCCCCAAGATGTTCGGCCGGATGATGAGCGAACGGTTGGGCAAACTGCACTTCATCCTGACATTCATCGGGTTCAACGGCACGTTCTTCCCGATGCACTTGCTCGGGATCGCTGGCTTTCCCCGGCGGTTGGCTGACCCGTATCAGTACCCGGTGTTTGAACACCTGCGTCCCTTGAACCAGGGGATGACCTACTTCGCGATTCTGATGGGGTTCGCCCAGTTCATTCTGCTGTTCAACTTCTTCTACAGCATGTTCAAAGGGAAGAAGGCGGGACGAAATCCGTGGAATGCCAACGGACTCGAATGGACCGCTCCCTCGCCTCCAGGACACGGCAACTTCGAATCGGTCCCGGTCGTTTACCGTGGTCCGTACGAATACGCTTCGCCTCTGGTGGAAGCCGACTACCTGATGCAGACCACGTTCGTCGCGCACGAAGACCGTCATATCGATCCGGACCAGATCGCACACCACGCCTGATTCATGTCCAGCACCTCTCCCCGCACCTATCGCGCAGTACCACACGCCGCGGCCGTCATCACGGCTCTGTTGGCGCTGCTGCCGATCGCGCTGGGAGCGCAGACCACTACCAAGGCGGCCGGGATGGCGTTCCCCGACTGGCCGACATCGGATGGTCACGGGATGTTGAGCTATCCCTGGTTCGCGGCCACCGGTGCCAAATTCCTGGAACATGGCCATCGGCTGGCGGGCGTGTTGATTGGTGTCTCGAGCATTGTGCTGGCGGCGACATTGTGGATTCGCGACCGGCGTTCTTGGGTCTGCCTGATGGGGAATGGGGTTGTGTTCGCCGTCATTGTCCAGGGAATTCTGGGAGGGCAGCGAGTGTTGCTCGATGCCCGTGGATTGGCATTCATTCATGGTTCCACCGCGGCGCTGGTGTTCAGCTACATGTGGGGAGTTGCCGTCGTCACGAGTCGTGGCTGGTTCACTTCCCACTCTTCGGAAGGGTCGAGTTCGCCCTCGACCGCATTGAGTTGGCTGTCGATCGCCACCTATGTCGCAGTTTACGTCCAGTACGTTCTGGGGGGATTGGTGCGACATCAGGGGCAGGCACTGGTCGAGCATCTGGTGTTCGCTTTCGTGGCCGCCCTGGCGATTCTGATTCTGGCGGTGTCGGCTGCGTCAACCGGCCAGAAGTGGCTACTGTTCCCCTCCCTTGCGTCGGGCGTTCTGATGCTGGTCCAACTCGTTTTGGGGGCGGGAACCTGGGTGACCAAATACGGTTTCGGTGACGCGGGAAATCCGGTCTATGGATCGACCGAACAGATCGCGTTCCGGACCTCGCACGTACTCAACGGGATGCTGTTGTTCGCATCGGTTTCCGTTCTGGTGTTTCGAATTCAGCGACTGCGGTGGCTGGCGACAGCGACCGGCCGCAACATGAGCGGACGCGTTTCCGAACGGGCATTCCCCCTGTCTGCGGGCATTGCCACGCCGGGAGGTACCCGATGTAGAGTGTGGCAACCACGACAGCGGCTTCGTTCACCGCACCGGCCCAGATCGCTTTGGGTGAAGTGTCTCTGGGTGAGGCGGCGCTCTCCGAAATTCCCGTGACGACTCGCCTGATGGCCCGGCTGGCGGATTACGCAACGTTGGGGAAACCCCGAATCGCCGTGATGTCGCTGGTCGTAGTCGCCGCGGGCTATGCGCTGGGACGGTCTGAAGTCGGCGTGGCCGCCCCATTGGTTCACGCGTTGATCGGAATCGCACTGGTCGCGATTTCGTCGAGCGCGTTGAATCAGGTGTTTGAGCGAGTGACCGATGGACTCATGAAGCGGACCGTCAACCGTCCGCTGCCCGCCGGCCGGCTCTCGTCGGGCGAGGCGCTGACTTTCGGCGCGGTGTGCGGAGTCGCGGGTGTTGGCTATCTGCTGGCATTTGTCAATCAGCCGACCGCAGTCTGGTCGGGCATCACGCTGGTCTTGTACGCGTTCGTTTACACGCCACTCAAGCGGGTGCTTCCCTTGGCGACCGCGATTGGTGCGATCCCGGGAGCGATGCCTCCGGTACTCGGCTGGCTGGCGGCCGGCCGGTCGATCGATGTGGGAGCATTCGCGCTGTTTGGCATTTTGTTCCTGTGGCAATTCCCCCATTTCCTGGCGATCGCCTGGATTTACCGTGAAGATTATGCCCGGGCCGGATTGAAGATGTTGCCGACCCGCACAGAAATTCCACGCGTCACGGGAACCTTGGCGTTCGCGTATTCTGTCGCACTGCTTCCGATCAGCCTGCTCCCTGCGTTTTGTGGATTGGCTGGCAGGACCTACCTGGTGGGAGCCCTGCTGTTGAGTCTGTGGTACCTGGTGGCGTCGTTGCGATTCGCCTTCTCGGAGGAGCGTGACTCCGCCCGAGTGGTGTTGCGGACGTCACTGGTTTACCTGCCCGCGCTGTTGGCTCTCTTGGTGTGGGATCATTACCGGCTGCTCGGCTGAGAGTCGCCGGCCCCTTCGACTGATTTCCTGACACGTTGATTCGATCATGACCCACGGTTCTCATGCCCCGGCCCATAGCCCCCCTCTGAAAATGGGGGTGCCGATCCCGAACGGAAAGCTCGGGATGTGGCTTTTCCTGGGGACGGAAATCATGTTTTTCACGGCGTTCATCGGCACGTACATTGTGCTGCGGATGGGCTCTGACGGTTGGCCGACCGACCCGAATGTCACGCACATCCGCGTGGCGCTGGGGGCGATCAACACCTTCGTGCTGATTTGTTCCAGCGTGTCGGTCGTGCTGGCGCACGAGGCGATGGGACTGCGGAATTATCAGCGGGCGACCCGCTGGCTGGGAATCACAACGGTACTCGCCTTCGTGTTCCTCGGCATCAAGAGTGTGGAGTACGCCGGCAAGTTCGAGCACGACATCCTCCCCGGCCACGTTTCGGAATCGCAGGAGGCGGCCCGCGACAAGCTGTACAAGGAACTCGACAAGGCGTGCGGAGCCACGGCGCTCCGTTCCGAGCAGGCGAAGATTCGCAATGCGAGTGCCGGCGGAAAGGGTCCCGACGGTCGTCTGGCGGGAATTGACACCCGATTGACCGAGCTGGGAAAAGTCGAGGCGTCGTATGGACCACTTAAGAATGACCTGAAGGCGGGAACGGTCACGTTGCTCGAGTCGAGGGGCCGACTCGCGGCGCCCAAGGATTTCTTCAGCGGTCATACGGTCCCCCTCGATGATCGAGGCGGCGCGCACGAAGGAGACCGAAGCGCTGGCTGCCCGGATCTCCGAAGAAGATAAGGCGATGTTCCGCAAGAACTACGCCGACATTTTCACGGGCGTCCATGATCCCCACGTAATCGTTTACGGGAACACGTTCGCGTCGATCTATTTCACCATGACCGGCTTCCACGCGATCCACGTGATCGTGGGGATGATCATGTTTGGAATGCTGTTGTTCCGTGGCGTGACCAACACACTCGGTCCCGATCAGGAATTGTTCGTCGAGAATGCCGGCCTGTACTGGCACTTCGTCGACTTGGTGTGGATCTTCCTGTTCCCTATGCTGTACATCATCTAATAATACCAGCGCCATGACACATACCCCCGCGACAACTCACGGCGATTCGCACGCCGCCGGCGCTCATCACGCCCTTCCCAACTACATCGCGATCTTCGGGATCCTCATCCTGCTGACGCTCGCGTCGGTCGTCGCCGACTCGGTGGGGGGGACGATCGGCAAGGTCATGGTCGGGCTGATCGTACTTGTGATCGCCAGCCTGAAGGCGATGTGCGTGATGATGTACTTCATGCACCTCAAGTTTGAAGGGGCCTGGAAGTACGCGCTGCTCGCCCCGACGATCATTCTGGCTCTGGCGGTTCCCGCGGCGCTCGCCCCCGATATCGCCTTCAAGTACTACGATTTGCAGGTGCCACAGCAGAAGGCGAAGGTGGAACAGGACGCCGAACACGCTGCCGGTGTGAAGCATCCGGGCGAAGGCGAAGAGGTCAAGCACCCGGAAACGGCGAAGCCCGCGCACTAGTTCAGCTTGGCGCGTTGACCGGCGGGGTGACTGCTGCCTGCCGCGCCCCCGGTGCCTGGCAGTTCCGGATCCAGCGGATGGTGGTTGCCAATCCCACGGCGACGTTGGATTTTTTAGGCATAAACTCCGATGTCCGTTCGAAATTCTTGAAGACGTGTCGCAAAATACACGTTCGGGGGGATTCATGAGACATTTGCCGGGAGACCCCATCCGGCTTGCCCGGATGGTGAACAAGATCGGCAGCTAGAAAAATCGCTCGAATTCGCGCAAGACCCCATCCACCTCGGGTGGATGGTGAATCAGATCTTCGCTCTGTCGCTTGAGTTTGACAGATCTTGATGCACGCGTGAAATCCGCCACCAATGAATTCGGGAGAGAACTTGTCGATTCGATCATTCCACCGAAGGGTGTCTGACAGAGCGAAAATCTTGTTCACCAATTCACGAAAGGTGGATGCGGTGTCGATTGCTGCCGAGAGAACGCCGTTCCGACGACGAACGCAAAATGGCGACTCGGCAGGAGCCTCGCCCTCCCGTGAGGTTGATCGCTTCATGATCACTGGTTGGCGCTCACTTCTGATCTGCTGCGTCGCGTTGCTGTTCGCGCTCGTGTCACCTCGTTTCGCGACAGCGCAGACGCCGCGGTGGGATCCGAACGGTCTGCCAGATTTCGAACTGGAAGAATGCCGGGGCCGAACGGTCTCGAAGGCAGACCTGCTCGGGCAGCCGTGGTTGGCGGCGTTCACTTTCACGCGTTGCGCCGGACCATGTCCCATCGTCAATGCGGAGATGAAAAAGCTGCAGGAGGCGACCCGTGACATCCCGCTTCGGCTCGTCTCGATCACCGTCGACCCGGCGCGCGATACGCCGGACGTTCTAAAATTCCACGCCGACCAACTGGGAGCCGACCCGGAACGCTGGTGGTTTCTGACTGGCGATAAGACGGAGATTTTCAAACTGATCACGGGCCCGAACCCGAAACCGGGTTTCGAGGTGATTCACAGCATCGAAATCATGCACGTGAATGAACAGGGGGTTGTCGTCGGACGTTACAACGCCCGCAATGATGTCCAGATGGCCCGGCTCAAGCGCGTGGTGCTGGGGAAGTTGGCACCCGAAGAGGCCCAGCGACTGAATGACGCGCCCGTGGCACCGAAATCAGAACCGGTCGGGCCAACATCCGGTTCCGAAGATCCTTCTGATTCCGAACCCGTCGGGGTCGAGATCCAGCCCCTTCCGCGTCCTGTTCCCGAATGGGTTTTGCGACTTCCTTCAGTGAATGCCCTGCTGAATGGCTTGGCGACACTCTGTCTGATTGTGGGCTACGTGTTGATTCGCAAAGGTGCCAGATCGGCCCACGCGTCGGCGATGATCTCGGCGTTCATTACCTCTGCAGTCTTTCTCGGAACCTACCTCACCTATCATATCGCATTGCGTCACTACACGGGCAGCGGTTCCCAGCCCTACCAAGGGCCAGAATCCCTCCGAATCCCGTACTACTGCATCCTAATCCCGCACATCGCGCTCGCCCCGTTCGCCACCGGTTTGGCCTTGGTGACGTTGAAAGAGGCCTGGAAGAAGAACTGGCCCGAGCACCGTTGGCTGGCACGCATCACGTTCCCGATCTGGCTGTACGTTTCGGTGACGGGCGTTATCATTTACCTGATGGTCTACCACCTCCCCCGGCAGTCGCCGGCCTAGAGGCGATCCACATCCCTGTGGATCCACTGGAAGGAAGATTCCCATGAACCTGATTCGTCGCTTCGCGTTCCTCGCTTCGGCCCTCTTCGTGCTGACCTGTCTCCCCGCGATCGCGTCGGCCTGCCCGATGTGCAATCAGTCGATTCAAGAAGACAAGTCGCTTCCCATGGCGTACCAGGCAAGCATCGTCTTCATGCTCGCCACCCCGTTCACGGTACTCGGGGGTTTGGGCGGGCTGATCTGCTACAAGTTCCGACAGCACGAAAAAGCGTTCCGCGCGGCGTACGCCCTGCAGATGACCCAGCCCCCGGCCACGCCCGAAACGGGCCATCGCGGCTTGCGGATCTGACCCGACGGTCACGTGCGAATCCGCCCAGTCGGGGCTTCGCCTCTTCGCCGCGACCCGAAACCCCTCAATCGCATCTTTAGACCCCTGCCACGTCCTGTGGCAGGTGAACTAAATCCGCGGCACCACTTCCACCCCGTTCGCGACCTGATCACCCGGGTGGACGATCACCTGATCTTCGTCGGCCAGCCCTTCCAGCACCTCGGCTCGCAGTCCATTCTTGTGTCCGATTTTCACGGGACACAATTCCGCTCTTCCCTCACGCACCCGAAAGACCGCCCAGCCCCCCTGCCGGCGAAACAGGGCGCTCATAGGCACCTGCAATACGTCGCCCGCTTCCCAGGTGACGATTCTCGCTTCGACTCGAAACTGATCGCCCAGCTCCACCGGAATTTTTGACCGGTCGGGAAAGTCGATGATCACATTGACACGCTGCTCTTCGACGCCGAGTGCCGAGATCTTCAAAAAGCCGGCAGGCTCGACCAGACGCACGCGTCCCTCCAACGGCTCATCGCCCCCCCATTGTTCCAGGAAGACCCGGCCCCCCGGGCGGACCTTCACCGCGTCTGCCGACAGCACATCGACCTCGACTTCCAGATCCGAAGGATCCCCCAGTTCCAGCACGGTTTGACCGGGAGAGACGACCGCCTCACTCTCCTGCATCACCCGCAGCACCTGGAATTCGCCACCAGGCAATGAAGCCGGCGGCGCACGCAGTTCGAACAGAAACTCGTCCATGGGCAACGCCCCTTTGATCGGAGGGCGCGTCCGGATCAATGCTCCTTCAGCCAGTTCCAATTCAAACTCGGCGATCTCTTTGGAATGTCGCGCAGCTCGATAGTCTTCCACCCGGGTCCGCCGAAGCATGACCCGCATGTCGAAGTCGGTGGGTGATATCGCCTTTTTGCCACGCAACTCCTCGGCCCGCGCGTACTCGCTCTCGGCATGATCGAGCGCGACCTTCGCGCTCTCGAGGCTGGAGACCGCCCGGTCAATCGCGCTGCGGGCGGCTTTGACCCGCGCTTCGGCCTGCGCCAATGCGCGTGGATCCAGCAGCGCCGGATCCGATGGCTCAATCGCAGCGACTACCTCTCCTGGTTTGACTCGCGCGCCGGGCTTCAGTCGCACCCGGGAGAGTTTACCCGACAAGGGTGCCGACACGATGTACCGATCGCGAATGCGCGTCCGGCCATCTTCCTCCACAGCGACCAGTAGTGGACCGCGGGTCACCCGGTCGAAATCCACCGGAACCGGCTTGGGAAGAAAGGCGTACCCAATTCCTCCTACCAGCCCCGCCACAATCAGGAGGCCGAAAATCTTTTTGATCCAGCGTTTCACAATGTCATCACTCCCGTGTCTTCAGCACGGCGATCAGGTCGAGTTCATCCAGACGCCGTCGCACGACCAGTCCCGAGACGATCGCGGCGACAACCACAACCAGCACAGACATCCCCAGTGTCTTCGCGGTGATCACAAACGGAATGCGGTACATTTCGGAGTTGAGAAAATGGCAGACCACCTTCACCAGAATCAGGCCGCAGCCAATCCCAAACGGTATCGCCGCCAGCGTCAGCACGGCCAATTCTCCCAGCAGAATGAAGCTGATTTCGCCCCGCGTCAGACCCAGCACACGCAGACTCGCGAGTTCGCGTCCGCGTTCGGAAAGGGCGATTCGGGCGGTGTTGTACACGACGCCAAACGCGATCACGCAGGCGAAGATGACGTTGAAGAACTGCATTTGCAGCATGTTGTCCATCACGGTTCGGCGGAAGCTGTCGACCGAGACCTGCTTCACCGCGACATTTGCCGCCCGGGGAGTTTTCTTGATCTGCTCGTACAACTGGTCGTACTGATCCAGATCGGCCGACAGGTTGACCTCGGAAAAGGAATTCCCCTCCTGCATCAGACGATTGAGCGCCCGCAGATTCATGTACGCGAACGTCCCCAGGTTTTCCGAGATCAGGCGGGTCACGGGGACTTCCACCGTTTGCCGGGTCCCTTGCAGAAACTGAATCGTCACAGTGTCGTCGAGTTTCAATCCGAGAACCGAAGCGAGCTTGGCGTTCATCACCACCCCCTCTTCCGGAAGTTCGACGGTTCGCCCCTGTTCGTCAATCAGGTTATTCAGCACGGGTTCATCGACCAGCCCCTGAATCAGCGTCCGTCGGGTGATGTGGCCGTTCTTGAACCGAACCAGAACCATCTTCCGGGGCTCAACCCGCAGAACGCCCGGCAGATGCTGCAACTCGTAGACTCCCTGCCACGAAGCCGACTCGTACAGCGTGATCCGCAAGTCCTGCCGCTCGCTCACATGAAACTGCAGTTCCAGCAAATGCCCCAGCGAGTCCGCGGGAAAACGACCCAAGAGCTGAACGGCGATCGCCATCGCGATGCCGAACATCGAGAAGAACGACTTGAGCGGCCGGCGTTCGATGTGTCGGAGAATCATGCGGGCCGGTTGCGAGAACCAGCTCGCGAAACCGAGTCGTTCCAGGATCGTGGGGCGATACGACGTGGGAGGTTCCGGTCGCATCGCTTCCGCCGGCGGCAGCTTCACCGCCTTTCGGATCACCCCCAGCGTTCCAATCGCGGCGGCGACCAGACTCACCAGGAACGCCAGCACAATCACCTTCGCGGGAAGCGAAAACAGCAGGATCGGAAACTTGTAGAACTTGGCGTACATCGTCGTCATATGCCGACCGAGCAGACAGCCGACCCCGCACCCGGCGGCGACCCCCAGCACCACGACCACCAGAACCAGCTTCATGTAGTGCAGACCGACTTCGAAGTTGCTGTAGCCAAACGCCTTCAAGGCGGCGATCTGATCGCGCTGCAACGCGATGATCCGCGACAACACGACATTCAACAAAAAAGCGGCCACCGACAGAAACAGAGAGGGAACGATTGTCCCCATCCGTTCGAGCTGTTTGATTTCGTCCGACACGAACCGATGCGAAATCTGGTCCCGCCGACCATGTGCGCCCATTCCGCCGTACTGTTCAATCAACCGGTCGACCCGGTCGATCACTTCCTGCTCGTCGGCCCCGTGCATCAGATCGAGGGCGATGTCGTTGAACGCTCCCTCCATATCGAACGCAGCGGAGAGCGACCGCTCTCCCATCCACATGATGCCGAAGCGTTTGTCATCGGGAACGAGCGACCCGAGACGGATGGTGTAGATGTACTCAGGAGAGAGGACGGTCCCGACAATTCTCAACTGCCGCCGACGACCGTTGATGATGGCGGTCACCCGGTCTCCGGGATGGAAACCATGCGCCAGCGCGAAGCCGTCGGTCACCAGAACTTCGTCATCGCGACCTGGTTCAATGTACCGACCCGATCGCAGGTGCAACGCGTTGAGATCGATCCGCTCGACTTCCGGAATCGAGATCAAGCGGCCCGCAGCAGGCTCGGGAAGCCCTGGCACGTCGAGGATGACGTCGCGGGCCACACGAGTCTGCACATGGGCGACGCCGGGAATCTCGGCCAGTCGCGGAATCAGCGTGTTGGGGGCGCGCTTCAGGTTGGCGAAGACGTCGGCGAAACGATAGCGGTCGTAGTACGCTGCCTGTGTGGTTCGCAACGCCTCCAGCGCGGTCAGCGACATGACAAACGTCGCGACGCCACAGGCGATCACGGAAATGATCGCCGTCATCTGTCCTTTCAGGTGCCAGATGTCCCGGACGAGCTTGCGATCGATCGCGCGCAGGAATCGAAACATCACCACGCCAGCTCCGAGGGGGCCTGCTTGTGCGTGTTGACCCGAACCTGCGCGATACGGCCATCGGCGACAGAGACAATCCGGTCGGCCATCCCAGAAATCGCCGCGTTGTGTGTGATCACCGCCGTGGTGGTTCCCAGCTCCCGATTCACCCGCTCAATGGCGTCGAGAACCAGAATCCCCGTTTCGATATCGAGGGCTCCGGTCGGTTCGTCGCACAGCAGCACA
>JAPLOC010000403.1:0-1229 GCA_026692825.1 Planctomycetota bacterium
GATTCACCAATCCACACGAGGTGGATGGGGGCTTGCTCAATCGAGGGCGATTGAACTAGCCATCGATCTGATTCACCAATCCGGGCAAGCCGGATGGGGTCTGCTGGCGACATGGGGTGATTGAGCTCTCGTGGTGTCATCGCGTCTGAAACAGCGAACTGGCAACCACTTCGTGCAGCAACGTTCGCAGGCCGGCGTCCTGGGCCTTTGTCCGGGCGACGATCGCGGCGATCTCTTCGCGATCACTGAAAGCGACCGGACGGCCGGTGGAGTAAATCAGGAACTGGCGGGCAAGGTTCGTCAGCAGCCGGTCGGAGTCAGCCGCCAGAATCTGCTGGAAATCTCGGACGCCGCTGAAGGCTCGTCCATCGGGAAGCTGGCCCGTCGTATCGACCTTCGGGCCGAGCTTGAAGCCAATGCCGATGAAGGGGTCGATTGAGCCGCGCGGGGCGTCGTCCCCGGCGCCGATCGAGCGGTACCGGTCGCGGTAACCGCCGATGACGTCGAACGACTCGAGTGCGAAACCGGGGGGATCCATTTTCGAGTGGCAGGTGGCGCAGACCGCGCTCGCCCGATGCAGGTCAAGTTGTTCGCGAATCGTTTTCGCCCCCCGAACGTCGGGCTCGATCGCAGGAATGTTCGCTGGCGGAGGATCGGGGGGTTGCCCCAGCAAGCGGTCCAGCACGAATGCGCCGCGCGGGACCGGCGACGTGGTGGTTCCATTCGCCGTGATTTTCAGAATCGACGCCTGCGTCAGGAACGGTCCCCGCGGGGAGTCGGCGGGGAGTTCGACCCGCCGAATTTGCGAACCGCTGACGCCGGGAATGCCGTAATGCGTCGCCAGCTTTTCGTTCAGCATCGCGAAGTCAGACCGCACGAGATGCGTCGCGTCGAGGTTCTTGTCGAGCAGTTCACGAAAGTAGGCCCGCGTCTCGGCAACCATCGAATCCTGCAGATACGGGTTGAACTCGGGGTAGAGTTTGCGGTCGGGGTCGGTCGACGCGATCTTTCGCAACGACAGCCACTGGCCGACGAAGTCGTCGATGAACCGCTGCGATTTGCGATCGCCGAGCAGGCGGTCGACTTCTCCCCGCAGAACCTCGGGTTTCGAAAGTTCATTCCGCGCCGCCAGATCGACCAGCCGGTCGTCGGGGAGTGAATTCCAGAGGAAGAACGACAAGCGGCCGGCGAGGGAGTAGCCGTCGAGCGGGCCGGTTGGTTCCAGGTGG
>JAPLOC010000403.1:1282-11210 GCA_026692825.1 Planctomycetota bacterium
ATCGACGCGGGCGACGTATTCCCGGCGAAGGTCGTCGTCCACAGGGCGCCGGAATAATTTGGAAAGAAATGCCGCGAGCAGCCGGTCGGCGTCGACCAGCGGCTGCTGACTGGTCGCGGTGAACAGCCCGCTGGTCGGGTCGGGACGGTTTCGGCCGGCCCCGATCTGACGAACTTGTTTGCGCGCCGGCGGCCGGACGTTGGGATGTTCGGCGGCTTTGAATTCGGCGAGCGGAAGATCGCCAAACAGAAGCTGGTGGCTTCGGGGAGGCCAGACGCTGTGCAGCGGCCCTTCGATGTCGAGCCAGTCGCAGACAATCGCCGGCCCGGTGAAACTCATCGCGTGCCCCTTGCGGGCGTAATTCGCGGCGGGAGCCAGCGAGGCGGTGTTGAAGCCGAGAATCTCGTTCCAGTTCAACCAGACAATCTCTTCATGCACGGTCGGCTTCAGCGAGGGGGCGTCGTAATAGCCGAGTACATAACTGGGGTGCTGCCCGCCGCGACCGTCGCCGGTCAGTTGCACGACCGACAACCGGGCCGCCTCGGTCCCCCTTCCCTCGAGAATCTTCCCCTGGTCCCATCGAAAGCTCCAGAACGACGTCCGCACGCGGTAGAGCCCGGGGTAGATCGTGACATGGGCCGCGAAGTACGGGCTGAACGATTCGTCTTCATGTCGAAAGAGGGCGACGCTGCTGCCGCTGGTGAACGAGCCGATCCGTTCGTGGGCTCCTTCATCGATATGCCGGTACTCACCCGCCGGGGGAAAATCGGGATCGATCTTCATGTTCTTCAGCAGCACGCCGTCGCCGTTCATGAGGACATGGGCGACGAAGCCGCCGGAGTTCGCGAGCGTGAGCCGGCGTTTCTGGACGGTCGGGGGCTGCGGCCGCGTGGCGATTGCCAGATCCAGGACGTGGTCGGCGGCTTCGACGTATTTCGCGAGATTGACGTGCGAGATGTCGAGCGCGTCGGCGTTCTTGTCGAAGCCGTTCGCCGACCCGTCGGAGGGAAGACTCCCGGCGAGCGCGATTCCCGGCATCTCGAACAGATCGCGAATCGTGTTCTCGTATTCGGCCCGGGTGAGCCGACGGACGCCGGTGCGACCCTCGGCGGCGAACCGTTCCTTCTCGGCCAGGGTCAGCGACTGACGCAGTTCGCCAGTGACGGCAGCGACTTCGTCGGCGGTGGGGCGAGGCTGGTCCCGGGGGGGCATTTCGCCCGATTGAATTCGATCGTGAATTCGAACCCACAGCGCGAAGTTCTCGGAACTGGCGGGATCGAATTTCAGCGACGCCAGATCGAGCCCGCTTGCGGGGGAGTCGCCGGCATGACACGACTGGCAGTGTTTGGCGAGGAACGGTGTGCGAGTTTCCTGTGCGTTTCCGGACGATGGCTGTGCAAGAGCGATCATCGCGACGAATGCGATCCCATCCGTCGCGCGGCGAAGGGTTCGCATACGTTCAAGAATCGTCGTGTGGATTTCAATCCCCACGCCCCAAACTCGCATGCTTTGAAAACGGATCAACATGTCGTTCCTGTCTCTCTGACCGGTGTCTCTAGACCAACTCGAGGCCGCGGAATGTTGCTGTGCCGGTGGAGAAACTGTCGGCGTCAATTCCCAGTCGTTGCAGCATCGAGACGAACAGGTTCGTGAGCGGATAATTGGTCTGCTGATCGAACGCCAGGTGCTGGCCGTGGCGGAAACCTCCGCCGGCGAGCAGCACCGGCAGGTTGACGTTCGAATGCGAGTTGGCGCTTCCCATGCAGGTGCCGTAGAGCACCATGGTGCGGTCGAGCAGCGAGTGGTCCCCTTCCTGCGTATCGCCGAGCGCATTGAGGAATCCGTTGAGCGCGTCGAATTGCGCCTGCTCTTTCCCCCGCAGCTCCGCCAGGACCTCGGGAAGATTGCCGTGGTGGGTGATGTTGTGGATCACCGTCGTGTCGATGAAGATCGAAATCAGCCGCGACGAGTCGGTCTCGAGCGCCAGCTTGACAACCTCGAACATCAATCGGGTGCGCTCGACGAACGCCTTGGGGTCGTCGTTCTCCTGAGGTGGCTGGGCGTTGACCTTCGGTTTCGGCTTGTACTCCCACGCCTCCGAGTCGCTCAGCCGGCGCTCAAGCTCGCGAACCGAAGTGAAGTACTGGTCCATGCGTCGCTGGTCGGCGGGCGAGAGTTTGCGATTCAGTCGGCGCGATTGATCCCCCAGAAAATCGAGCATGCTGCGTCCCTGCTTCAGCGACTCGACGCTGGCGGCGACTTCTTCGGGAGCCCCCTGGATGAACAGGCGTTCGAAGAGCTTCCGCGGGCTTCGCTCGGACGAAATCGGAGCGCCGCTGCGGGTGTAACTGAGCGTGCTGTTCCCCTCGCTGCTGACCGCCAGCACCAGCGACGGGTAGCGGGTGCGGTTCCCCAACTGCTCGGCGGCGAACTGGTCGAGCGAGATGCCGTTGCGGAACCCGCCCCGGTCGGGGTGTGGAGTTCCCGTCAGAAAGCAGCGCTCGGCGGTGTGACCGCCGGTCACACCGGGATGACTGACTCCGGAAAAGACCGTGAGGTTGTCGCGATGGCGGGCGAGGCGTTCGAGATACGGCGACAACTCGTAGTCGCGACCGGGCTTCGCGGGAAAGAAGTACTGCGGCAGAATCCCCATATTCGTCTCGATCGCCACCATGCGACGGGGAGACTGTTCCTGCCCCTCGGCGGCGCGCAGCGACCGCATTCCATCGAGCAGCGGCAGCGCCAGGGCGACGCCGGCCCCGCGCAAAAACGTGCGACGCGAGAGAGGGTTGGCCGTGTCTCTGGATTCGGGACTCATCGAAGATTTCCTGGTACGGTTTCGAGCCGGTCTCTGGAAACTGTATCTGACGGGTGCGGTGGGTGCCAAGAGGAGGGTGCGATGTAGCCGTCATGCTCGAGCAAAGAGACCTGCCCCTTTTGCCCCACCCTTTTGCGCCACCGGGGAGAAGGTGGCCGACAGGCCGGATGAGGTTTGGACAGGATGACGAGGATGGACAGGATTGTTGAAATCGATCGAAAAAAAGCCCGATCGAGTCGAACCTCGAGTGTCACCAGGGGGAGCCCCCGTCGCCGGCCGCGTAAACTTGGCTTCAGCCGACTCCCCTTTTGCCACCCGTTTCAACGGGTGGACCTCGGACACTGAACAACCCTCTCAGCCGGCCTTCAGCCGGCTTGCCATTTTGGAGGGTGGGACCAGCTCGCTCCCCAACCCACATCATCCCCGGACACCAACGACGCACATTCTCCCATACCCCGGCGAGCACCGGCCCACCAGTCGTCGCAATCGCCGGCTCCTACCACGGGGACACCTTCCCGATTCGAGTGAAAGACTCTGGTGTCATCCACCGATTACCACAGCGGCCGGTCACTCCCCATTCGCCAGCCACGCTGGCCAATCAAAGAGGCCCGACCCTTTTTCCCGACCATCACCCGGGATGTGCGAGATCACCTGTGCCAAGAATCGCATGCGTGAGCCCGGGCAATTCCCAGACATGGTCGACCGCATTATCGTCGGCCATCAAGCCACGCAGCAGTTGTTCCGCTCCCTTCCTCGTCTTGGCGGGGTAGGCGGAACTGATCCATTGTCTGCTCGCCAGCCACATCCGCTGCGCCGTCGCCGAGTTGTACGAACCGGCGATTGATCCCGTCAGAAAGACATCGGTGCCCCCTCCGCTAAACAAGCGGTCAGCCCCTCGGCCGCCGACCAGCAGGTCGTTGCCGGCCCCTCCCCACAACGTGTCGTCGCCGTCTCCACCCCAGAGAAAGTCATCGCCCGATCCTCCATCAACGATCCCGGAATGTGATTGCCCCAGCGTACTGAGAAGCACCCAGTCATTCCCTTCGTAGGCTCGCACGTCGATCGATCCGACAGCGGAATCGGGGAAGGTCCAACTCAGTCGGTCGACCCGGGCCGTGACAACGCCGTTCGCACTGCTCACATCGATTCGATTCGCGGCACTTGTTCCCAGTACGACCAGAGTCTCTCCCAACAGAAACGCGGCCGCGCGGTCGATTCCGACCACGAACGAACCGAGTGTCGCACCGGGAATCGAGTTGCCGACGCTGTCGTGAATGCTGTTGGCAACCAGGCGGATCGTGTAGCGACCATTGTCAGCGCGATCCCAGAATCCGCCCGGTGCATTCAAGGCAAACGTCGCGATGTGAGAGCGACCGTCGACGGTGGGAACAACGTTGACGAATCGCGCGAATTCCGAGAATCCCGCTGGTCCGACAATCTGGATTGCCGCCATCGACTGCCGCAACTCCGCGAGATCAAGCGTGGTCAGTCCGGTCAGCGTGACAGTCAACGACGACTCGGTCGCTCCAGCTTGAGTGATCGAACTGACTTGTGCGGTCGCCCCCAGCGACAGGTTTTGCACCAGTCGCATGCCGCTGAATTCCACTGTTTGGTGGAGCGCGGTGAACGTCCAGGTTCCGGTTCCCAAAGATTTGTTCTGCAGTCTCGCCCCAACGGTCCCTGTTCGATCGAGAACGAGTGTCGCGCCTCCCCCGTTCGCCGTCAGGCCGCCATCGAGCGAGTATTTGGTCGATCGGCTTGGCTTCACCAGAAAGACCGCCGAGGCGAGTGAACCGAGCAAGTGGAGCTGCTCGCTGGTTCCGTCGTAGGAGATTCCCGCGAACGCCGATCGAGTCGCGACACCGGGTGCGACATTGTTCGCGATCTGGGTCGGCGTCACGATGTACCCGGCCCGCAGTCGAGCGCCAATACCATCCCGGGCGGCTCGATCGTCGAGCCAGATTTCGTCGGTTCCCCCCTCGCCCAGAATTCGCAGCGTCCCTTGAATCGTGTCCAGGGTTCCGGCGACGTTCGAACCGCCAGAGCCGATCCAGAATCGATCGTTCCCGGCCCCCCCAGTGAGCGTTGTTTGGATTGATGCCAGTGTCTTGAGAACCGTAACCGTCGTTGCTGCCGCCCCCCCACGAATGTCGAGCGACTGGAGATTCCGCAACGTCACCCGGCGTGATCCATTCAGCAGTAACGACGCACCGTCGAGCAGGATCTGATTCGCGGAGTTGCTTCCCTGTAACTTGCTTCCCTGTAACACAAAGCTGTTGAGTCCAACTCCTCCCTCGAATTCGAGGTCCGCATTCAGACCCTCTTGTCGCAGTGACAGAGCATCGTCACCACCTCCTCCGATCACGAAAACGTGTTGCGCATTCAGGGTGCCGGCGAGTGTGTACTGCGTGGAGGCGACCGGATCGATCGTGATGTTCGACAGCGCCGTGACGGTACTTCCCGTCGCGAACGTGATCGTTCCACTCTTCTTCACGAAGGTGACATCGCCTGCGGGAGCCGTGACGGCAGACGTTGTGCCCAACGCCAGCGTCGTCCCCGTTTCAGCGACCGTCAATTGAATGTTGCTCTGCGTCGACGAGACAGTGCCGACGTTGAGATCGCCGGCTGACTCGGTGATGTTCACGCTCTGGGTGGCCGCAACGTTCAAAATCCCGGGGGAGCTGCTCGATCCTGTCGTGTGGATGAACAGCGGTCGATTCACCGAGACGACAACGCCGGTCGCGGTGACACCCGCTGGGGTTTGTCCGTACGGAAACGTGACGAGCTGACCTTGCGCATTGGTCCCCTGCATCGTCACGTCGCCGGG
This sequence comes from Planctomycetota bacterium, assembly GCA_026692825.1. Classification (GTDB taxonomy): domain Bacteria; phylum Planctomycetota; class Planctomycetia; order Planctomycetales; family Planctomycetaceae; genus UBA10511. Next base: position 6,928 of record JAPLOC010000403.1, read on the forward strand.
AGCGTTGGCATGGGCGAGCGCCGTCTTCTCGGCGGTTGTGAAATTCCCCGTCGGAAACGTCGACAGGGGAACGACGATCGCGGCGTCGAGTTTGCCGACCGATCGACCGGAATTCAGCGTGATATTGCGTGCGACAATGTTCGCGGTCTGCTGGTTCTGAATCGCGGTCGACGCCGCCTGGGTCGCCTTCTGGTTGACGTAGTACAGCAGTTGATTCTCGAGCCAGGTTGTGAATTGCTTGAGAGCCGCCGCCTGAGATGTCGTTGCGGAATAGTCGAATTGGGGCGAATACGTCTGAAACTCCGGCAGACTGCGCCAATTGGTTCCAAAGGTCTCCACGAAGAACGCCTGAAGCCGTGTGTAGAGTTCGATCGCATAGGCGGCCGTCTGCATTCCGGTTGCCTGTGCCACTCCCAAGTTCGCGGCCGCCGGGGCGCTGTACAGTGAATCCGCGGAACTGTTGAGTTGAAATGAGACGACTCGCAGAACCAGCACTCGACCATCGGCCGAGATCGATTGGATCGGAGCGATGCCATTCGGCGGCGCGCCGGTGCCTGTAAGTTGAATTGTCTGACCGGCCGAGAAACCGTCGATCGTCCAGGAACCGGCGGTGCGGGTCAGCGTGTCGTTCAAGATTGCCACAGAGACTCCGCCGTTGGAAACGGTGAGCGTCACGCTACGGATGCGGCCGCCGTTCGCGAGAGACAGAGTGGTTCCATCGGAAGAGATCGACGCGATTTGAAAGAGTCCGTCGTTGTTGACCCCGCTACTGGCGGTCCCGGTCAAATGGATCGTCTCTCCCTCGGCGAATCCATCGGCGCGCCAGTTTCCGGTCGTCCTTTGAATTGACGCGAGTGTTGTGGATGTCGATTCGGTGAATATCAGACTCGCCGCCCCGGTGAGGCGGTTGAGTGTCAAATCACCCAATTGGACTGAAAGTGGATCAGCCGACGGACTGAGCGAACCGCTTTCGGGAGTCGACGCGAATTGGAGCGACGGATTGCCGATGAGTTGCGTCCCGCCACTTGAGACCTGACCATTGTTGGCAATCTCGTCAACCAGCGGAGCGAGCGTCAACGTCGCATCGCTGACAGAGACGATTCTGCCAACACCGTCGTTGACTTTCGTCCCTGAAATCGAGATCGATTGACCGACCTCGAACTGATCGGCAATCCAGCTCCCGTCGCCGCGAGTGATTGCGAAACCGGTCGCGGTTCGATGGAAATCGAGGCTCGGCGTTGCATTCAGATTCCCACCACCGGTGATCTCAATCGGCTGAAATGATTCGGCCCAGAGCAACCCGTAGGATGTCAGTTGCAGTGTTGCTCCGTCCCTCGAGATCGAAGCAACCTGGTATGTCCCGTCGTTTCGGGATGTGCCCGCAATCTGGATCGGCTGGCCTGGCAGGAACCCGTCGTCGCGCCAGTCACCGGTTGAGCGACGGAGGGAATCTTGTGTGGGAACCGGGCCGTTCTGGCGGGTAAACTCAACCGAATAGGTTCGCCCGGAATTCAAGGCGTACGTCCCCGTACCACCGGACAGACTGAATGTCTGGTGCAACGATGGCGAATAATTCGAGGGAAAATTCGAATCCAGGGAAGTATAGAGCCAATGGCCCGACGGACTGGTGTCATAAGTCACATAACTCTTGAATCGAAGTTGGACCACAACCGTGCTGGAATTCAGGTAGACCAGCATGTCGGCGTATCCCATGACATAGGTTTGATTCGGATCCAAAGATCCCGTCAACAATTGCAGCGGCGCGGTGTTTACTCCCGCAACATTGCCCCCCACTGTGTTATAAATTGCGGCCAGCGTGTAGACTCCCGCGTTGACCTGAAATGCCATCGGCGTGATCGAGTGTCCCTGGTACAAGGCAAAGAAACTGACCGTATCGGGCGCAAATCGCCCACTGAAGGGACGGTCGTCGAAGCAAACCTGGCCCGGCTGAAATTCCGTGCTGCCACGCTCTGTCGGCGTGTCTCCTGCCAGAAATGAAGGAATCCCCGGCTGAAACGTCACGGAGGGAGTACCGGTGATCTGGCTTCCGCCAATCAGGTGGACGCCAGTCGAAACCTCCGAGGTGATCGACTGAATGGAAATCCATTGTTGGGAAATCGCAGCGATTTCATACACACCGTCGTTGGGACCGCAATTCGAAATCACGATCGCCTGCCCCAAAGCGAATCCATCCGCGAGCCAGTTTCCTTCGCTGCGACTGATTGTGGGACTGGAGGTCGCCGTCGCCGCCTGAATGGTCATGGTGGGAGAACCCGTCATCCGCACACCAGCGGTGTTCAAGATCCCCGCCCCGACATATTCGGTCGCCAGCTCCACGGAAATCGGAAGTGTTAATGACCGGCCATCCGAACTGATCGACTGCACGACATAATTGCCGTCGTTGAACTGCGATCCCGCGACGCCAATCGTCTGTCCGGTCGCGAAGCCGTCGTCGAGCCAACTCCCTGAGAGTCGTTGAATCCGGGGCGAGGTCTGTCGAAATAGCGACGCTCCTGTCACACCGGCGACCGTGTGAACAGGAGTGTTCAGATCGAGGATGAGCTTTCTTCCATCCGAGCTGATCCCGGAGACGTTGTACCGTCCATCGTTGCTGATGCCGGCGGCAGCCGATCCCGAAATGCGGATCGCCCCACCCGCGATGACGCCGTCGGTCACCCAATTTCCCGCGTTTCGGACGATGATCCCATTGAGCAGCGCGACCAGGGGGAAGGGGGGACGGTTGATGAGTTCGTTGACGATGGGACTATTGAGCTGCAGGGTCGTTCCGTCGGTCGAAATCGCGGCGACCAGATAGGTTCCGTTGTTGTACTGCGTCCCGCTCACCTGAATGGTTGACCCAATGACGAACCCGTCCTGAATCCAGCTTCCGCCCAGTCTGTAGATCGATCCCGGTTTCGTCCCGTTGTTCTCGAAGTTGATGTATCCGATCGATCCCTGAATCCCCGTCACGGAGGCGTCACCCGCGTGGAATGACAACGTCACCGCCTCTCCCGCGAGCAAGTCGGCTCCCTCTTGCGACGGTGAAAACAACACGCCAGTACCGACCGACAGGTTTCCGGCGCCGCTCCCAATGGTGACCTGACCGTTGACTGTCAAATCCCTTAGCGACACCAGAGTCACAGTCGCGCCATCAGAAGAAATCGACCGGATCGTGTACTGTCCGTCATTCTTCACGCTGCCGCTGATGGTGATCGACTGGCCGACACCGAATCCATCGGTTACCCAGCTCCCGGTGGATCGGCTGATGGTCAGTTCCAGCGACCCGGTCGCCGCGGCGAACGACAACGTCGGTGAGCCGGAGATGCGCGCGTTTCCCTGGCTCTCAACCGACAGTCCGGGAGTCGTTTCGGACTGTGGTTGCGCGAGTTGCAAGGTGCTGCCGTCGGCCGAGATCGCCTGAATCAAAAAGACACCGTCGTTGGAATTCGTCCCGGTCACGGTGATGACCTGCCCGACCACGAATCCGTCGGCACGCCAGCTTCCGGCCGTTCGACTCAGCGAGCCGCTGGTGATGGACACCTCAGCGGAGTTGAGCGTTGAAACGGTGGTCGCAAATGGCGAGGTTTGAGACTGGCCATTGGACAGCAGTTGCCAGTATTGCTGATACTCGCGATCTACCAGCTTTTCGAACGCGGTCACCGCGACCTGACCGAATGCGGGATCGGTCAGGTGCAATTTCTGCCAGACCGCTCGGGCTTCATCAATGGTCGGCCCGGGCGCGACCCAGGTGGTCGCGTTGTAGATATTGCCTTGCGGGGCGTTGAGCGTCACGTTCGAGCCGGTCGACGTGATCTGACCGACCAGCAGGTCACCGGCGATCTGCGTTACGTAGACACCCGCCGGCCCGGCGATATTGACGATGCCATCGCGATCGACTCCGTTCGCGGCCTGCGTGCTGTTGGCATGAATGGGGAGAGACTGCGCCGCGGTTCCCACGGAACCTGCCAAACTATCGAGGGTGATATTTCGGCCTGTGATCACTGCGGCTCCAGCGGTGGTTCCGGGGGCGACCGCCAGATTCCCCTGAACCGTCAAACTCACGTCGCCGAACCCGGTTGTCGAGTTGCCCGCCACAACCTGTTTGATCAAGGCATCGGAACCAATCACAATCGTGACCCCATCCGTTCCCGATGTCGCCTGCAATGTCCCACCCGCCCCGAGCGTCACCGACAACGGGGTCGCCGCGCTGCCAATTCCTCCCGTGCCATCGGCGGCGACCGCCGACAGCGTCACGGTTTGCGCCGACAAAGAAGCCTGACTGC
>JAPLOC010000404.1 GCA_026692825.1 Planctomycetota bacterium
AACAAACAATCACGCCTTCTTGCCACGTTCGCTGGCCAATGCCTCCAGGCGTCCGACGACGTACTCGATGGCACCCGGGTGTTCCAGGAGTTTCGCCAGATCGCTCATTCCGCCGGCGTCCCCCAGAGCGGCCACCAGTGGGGTGAAGAAGTGCAGCGCCTGGGCCGAGACGAAGTGCAATGGGCGGACGGTCTCCAGCGTCAGCAGCGCCGGGGTTTCCAATTCCCGGTCCACTGTTGCCCGGCACAGTCGGTCGACCAGCAGCCGTTGCCGTTCGTCGGGCTGAAAGTCCGCTTCTTTCGGAATCGCAAACGCGTGTCGCAGCCATTCCCAACCCATGCGGCTTGCTCCCGGGCTGTCGGACAATCACGCCTGTTTCAGACCAAACAAACGTTCGGCGTTCTGCGTGGTGATCTCCCCGATCTCTTCGAGCGAGACGCCGCATTCCGCCGCCAGAATCTCCGCCGTCATCCGAACGTGGGCCGGTTCATTCCGCTTGCCCCGCACTGGCTGGGGCGAGAGATAGGGCGAGTCGGTTTCGACCAGCAACCGATCGCGGGGAATCTCGCGTGCCAGGTCACGCAGTGACTGCGATTTTTTGTACGTGAAGATCCCCGAGAACGAAATGTACATTCCCAGTTGCACGCACTCGCGGGCGGTTGCGGCACTCCCCGCGAACGAGTGCATCACTCCCAACAGCGGTCCGCGTTCGGCTTCCTGTCGCAGTTCTTCGAGAACCGGTTCCTCGGCCTCCCGGCAATGGACGCAGAATGGTTTTTGCAACGCGCGAGACAACGCGAAGTGCCTGCGAAACCACTCCCGCTGTGAATCCAGTGGCACCGTCTTCCAATACAGATCGAGCCCGGTTTCACCAATCGCTACGACCCGGGGATCGTTCGCCAATTGGACGATCTGATCCCAGTCCTGCGCGGTGGAACTAGTGATGTAATTGGGATGGACCCCCACGGCGGCGTAGACCACGGGAGACTGATTCGCCAGCGCGACCGCCCGGCGGCTGGAGTCCAGTGTCGTTCCCAGCGTGACGATGCCCACCACTCCTTGATCGCGCGCCCGATCCAGCATTTCCCGCCGATCGACGTCGAACGACTCTTCGTCGATGTGCGCGTGCGTGTCGATCAGCCCCATGATGGAACCGCCCGATCAGGCGGCCACCTCGGCACGAGCCGACTTCGCTGCTAACTCACCAAGCCGCGCCAGGTGACGTTCGACGATGGCTTGCGCCTCAGCTACGAGTTGCGCCGCCGGTGCGTCGTTGACGACAGCGGACCGCGCCTGTTTGAGGCAGGCTGCCAGTTCGGAATGGTCACTGACGATTCGGCGCAACAGAAACGAGAACGATACGAAATGCAACGATGAGTTGTCGGGATAGGTTCCGAGATCCACAACGGGGAGCCGACCGTCAAGCCAGTGGAACACCCGCTCAGCGAGCCTTTGTTCTTCGGCCGCCATGTCGCGCACGGCCGACTCTGTCGACTGGGCGTTCGCGGAGGCCCACGGCCAGCACTTTCCCGCGTACTGCAACAGACTGCGATACACACGGATCAGAACGGTGTTCAGCGTTTCGACGTTACTCACGACACTCGGCCTCGCTGCCAGTCAATCTGCAAGGAAAAAACCACCAGCGGTTTACGTATTCAGCAGCCAGCCGGCCACTTCCCGGGCCACCCGGCTGATCGGTTCGACCGCCACACCCAGCAGCACGACGGGGACCGTGACCAGCAAGGCGTATCGGCCAGCGTCGGACCCCATGTCGATATCGACGACGCGTGCTTCCGCAGGACGGGAATCAATGAACGCGCACTTCAAAACCCGCAGGTAATAGAAGAGGCTGAAGACGGTGTTGAACAACCCGGCGACCAGCACGATCCACATCACCCAGTGGGCCTGAGTCGAGGCGAGTACGGAATAGAACACCATGAACTTCCCGAAGAATCCGCCGAATGGTGGAAGCCCAATCAGGCTGAAGACGCAAATCAACAGACAAATCGCCAGCACCGGGGACTGACGGATCAACCCCGCGTAGTCCGACAATTCCTCTCCTGAGTTGTGCTTGCCAAAGGTCGCGTTCCTCACAAACGCCACGATGGCGAAGACCCCCAGGTTCATGAAGAAGTAGACCACCAGGTAATACAGCAGACCTTGCACGCAGCCAGCCGCTGTCTCGGAACGCGTTTCACCCGCGAACATCTCAGCGACCGGCGAGTTCAGAACAACCATCATCGACCCGACCGCCATCAGCATGTAGCCGGCGTGGGCGATTGTGGAGTAGGCCAACAGCCGCTTGATATTGGTCTGGAAGTAGGCCGCCAGATTGCCAAACGTCGTCGTGACCACCGCGATCAGCGAGAGCGCGATGCCGATTTGCAGGTAGAGCGAATGGGGTCCGCCGGCCGGGGCCGCAGAACCACCCACGAGTGCGAGCAGGAAGCGGATCAGCAGAGCGAACGCCGCCCCTTTGCTCGCAACCGACAGAAACCCGCCCACTTCCGCGGCGGCCCCTTCGAAGACGTCCGGGCACCAGAAGTGGAAAGGGAAGAGAGAGAGTTTGAACGCGACGCCGACCAGAACCATCAAAATCCCGATCGCCAGCGTCCGAAACTCGGGACTGGCCATCGTGAAGTGTTCCTGCCGGGCCAACTCCATCAGGGCGGGACCCATCTGGGGGAAGTGGGTCGTTCCCAACAGCCCCGCCAGCAGACTGATACCGAACAGCATCACACCGGCAGTGCCGGCACCGTAGACCACGTACTTGAGTGCCGCCTCGCTACCCGTCTTGCGACCTTTCAGAAACCCTGCCATCGCGTAGCTGGGCAGACTGGTCATTTCAATGGCCAGGAAGACCATCAACAGGTTGTTGGCCGAAACCATCAACAGCATCCCGAGCGTCGATCCCAGCAGCAGGGTGTAGAAGTCGGGGGAATCTTCCGCGTCGGGAATCCCGGTCACGATCGTTAAATAGATCACGAACAGCAGGAACAGCAACAGGAAGATGCGGAAGAAGACCGTGAACGGATCATACACCAGCAGCCCGGTGAACATCGTCTGGACATGGGCTTCCGTCCCGGAGAATTCCGAGAACTGGCGGGCTGACAGCCCGAGCGCCACGACCGCGCCGGCGATGGCCACCAGAGCGGGGGGAAGCCAGCGGTCGAGATCCAACAGGCGAACGAACAGCAGCAGCAGAATCGTGCCGACAATGCACAGCTCTGGCGCGAAGGGGAGCAACGACCCCTGCGTGTCCGCGGTCAGTTTGGTGAGCAGTTCAGAAAATGTCATTGCCGTCTGTTCGGACCGACGGGCGGAACCGTTCGTAGGGTTACGTGAATGGCCGGGAAATCTTCAACCACGCGTCGCGGATCGGGGTTATTTCCCCAGCAGGGTGGTCATGGCCGCCGACCCCAATCCCTTCGCCGCGTACATCTGCTCGACGAACGCCGACACTGTCGCGTCCATCTGATGGAACACCAGATTCGGGAACACCCCCATGATGATGCACAACGCCAGCAGAACCGAGCCGATCATCGCCTCATTCCACGTCAGCGGAGTGATCGCTTCAGGATGCGGTCCCTTGTATTCCGGCCCCAGGAAGACGCGTTGAACCGCCCACAGAATGTAGCCGGCCGTCAGAATCACCCCCGAGGCGGCGATAATCGCGTACAGCTTGTTGTAGTTCCAGGAACTCAGAACCGAGAAGACTTCACCGATGAATCCGCACAGGCCGGGGAGACCCAGCCCCGCGAAGAACAACCCGACAGCCAGTCCGCCGTAAAGCGGCATCAGTCCCATCAGTCCACCGAACTTGTTCAGATCGCGATGATGGACGCGGTCATAAATGACCCCCACCATAAAGAACATACCCGGGGAAGAAATCCCGTGGGCCAGCATCTGGAACATCGCCGCCTGCATTCCCATGTTCCAGTATTCCATCGCGGCGGTGTTGTCACCTTCCTGCGAGTACCGCCAGACGGCGATTCCCAGCAGCACATAGCCCATATGGCTGACTGAACTGTACGCGACCATCCGCTTGAAGTCGGTCTGGGCCAAGGCGGCCAAAGCACCGTAGATGATGCTGATCACCGCCAGGACGACCAGCACGTGCGAAGCATACAAAGCGCCCACCGGGCAGATCGGGAAGGCGATGCGAATGATGCCGTACCCCCCCATCTTCAGCAACACCCCCGCCAGAATCATACTGATCGGCGTGGGTGCCTGAACATGCGCGTCTGGCAACCAGGTGTGGAACGGGAAGACGGGTACCTTGATCGCGAATCCGATGAACAGCAGGACGAACGCGGTGATCTGGACGCCGCTCGTGAAACTCAGACCGGCGATTTTCCCCTGTCCGATTTCCTGCAGGTGAATGATGTCAAACGTTTTGCCGCCATCGAAGTAGAACATGAGCATTGCGATCAACATCAGCACGCTTCCCACCAGCGTGTAGAGGAAGAACTTGATCGCCGCGTATTCTTTCCGCTCGCCCCCCCAAACACCGATGAGGAAGTACATCGGCAGCAGCATCACTTCCCAGAAGATGTAGAACAGGAAGAAGTCGAGCGACAGGAAGACGCCCAGCATCCCGGTTTCCAGCAGCAGGAACAACACCAAGTATCCCTTGATGTGCTTCTTGATGCTCGTCGACGCCATGAGTGACAGCCAGCTCACCAGACTGGTCAGCAGCACCAGCGGCATACTGATCCCGTCAACCCCCAACTGGTATTTCACATTCCACGACTTGATCCAATCGTGACTGACCGGCATCTGAATCCCCGATTGGGTCGGGTCAAACTGGAACCAGGCCAGAATCGTCAACACGAACGTCGCGCCAGCGATGAAATTGGCGAACGCCTTCATGCCGTCTTCTGACTTCGAATTGAACAGCGACAGCAGGAGCGCGCCAATCGCCGGCAAAAAGACGATGGCACTGAGCAGAAATGTTGGATCGGGGTTCATGGGAGCCTAAAAACGTGATCCAGGTCGGAATTCGCGGTGAATCGACAAACGCGGA
>JAPLOC010000405.1 GCA_026692825.1 Planctomycetota bacterium
CCGGTGTCCATTCCAATGAACAGCCAGTCGGCGTTTTGGATCGCGAAGTAGCTCGCCTTCTGACCCAGTTGGTCGACCAGAAAGTAATAGCCTTCGCCCCCAGAGTACATGTCGTGATTTCCCGCCAGACTGAAACAAGGGGGAGACCCGGAACTGTAAACTGATTTGATCACGTTCAGAAACCGTTCCTGAACTTCGTCTTTTGTTCCCGAGTAGTAGATGTCCCCAAGGTGCATCAGAATGTCGGGCTTGAAGCCCTTAATCTGCTGGAGCAATGTGATCGCGTCGCTGGTACCGGTCCCCCAGTCGCCGAACAGGGCGATTTTGGCTTTGGCGGAAACGGGTGTCGGGAGAATATTGTTCAGCCCGGCCCGGTAGGGGATCGTCCCCTTCTGAAGTTGAAAGTGTGCGACATACTCTTTGATGCAAGTCCCCCAGAATGGATCACAGACGTTGAAGTCGAATTCGTTCTGCAGGATTTTGACTTGATCCTCGGTCCCAAACACCTTCGCTTTCGCGATTTGCAGCGCGAGGGACGCACACCGCTTCGCCGCGTCGATCGTGCTGACCGCCTCGAGCCCGGCGTCCACGCCTTCCAATCCAACTGACGGAGCTGCGGCCAATGTTCCCGTCACCCGCCCCTGAGACAACTCTTCCCGTTCGAGAAACTGGGAGTTCACCGGGAGATTCGCCCCCCGCCCCCGTAGTCACCCCTTCCGTCGGTGCGGAAACCGACTCCAAAGCCGCAGTCTCCTTGGAAGCCTTTTCGACGATGCTCTGCCAAACGGAATCGTGCGGATCTCGAACCGTGACAATGCGGCGTTTTTTCGACATGGCGTGCTTCCTTTTCGACTCTGGCCGGGGGGTGACACTGAAACGTAACTGCGGGATTCTCACACGAATCGACAGAGAGTTCAAGTTGAACGTGAATCCTCAACATACATAATCCCCCAACCGCTCAATGCCCCCCCTGCCCCGAAAGTTGTTTCACCAGTTCGCCGACCACCTGTTTCGCGTCGCCGAACAGCATGTAGGTTCGGTCGGCGAAGTACAACGCGTTTTCGATCCCGGCGAATCCTGGGTTCATCGATCGTTTGATGCAGAAGCACGACCGCGCCTTGTCGGCGTCGATGATTGGCATCCCGTAGATCGGACTCGATTCGTCAGTGCGCGCCGCCGGGTTCACGACATCGTTCGCACCGATCACCAGCACGACATCTGCCTGCGGCAGATCCGGGTTGATTTCGTCCATTTCCATCAGTTTGTCATACGGAATCTCCGCCTCGGCCAACAACACGTTCATATGGCCCGGCATGCGCCCCGCGACGGGATGAATCGCGAACCGCACATCGACACCCCGCTTCGTCAGTTGATCATAGAGTTCGCGTACCCGGTGTTGTGCTTGCGCGACCGCCATGCCGTAACCGGGAACGATCACCACCAGACTGGCCTGCTCCATGATCTGGGCGGCCCCTTCAATCGTCTCGCTCTTTGCGATTTTCTGATCACCGGCCACCGCCGTGGACTGCACCTGGCCAAACGCGCCGAACAGCACGTTGGTGAACGAACGGTTCATCGCCTTGCACATGATGATCGACAGAATCAACCCCGAAGACCCATCGAGCGCGCCGGCGGTAATCAGCAGCTTGTTGTTGAGAACAAAACCCATCGCCACCGCCGCCAGCCCGGCATAGGAATTCAGGATCGAAATCACAGTCGGCATGTCGGCACCGCCGATCGGCATCACCAGCATCCAGCCGAAATTGAGCGCCAGAAATACGACGATCAGAAACAGCACCGGTGCCCAGGCCCCACCAGGAGACCACATCAGCAGCAGTCCCAAGCCGACGGCCAACAGCAACGCCAGCAGATTGACCACGTTCTGTCCGCGATAGACCCAGGGGCGCTGAGGGATCCACTTCACTTCCTGAAGTTTCGCGGCGGCGATGAGACTTCCCGTCACTGTGAGAAATCCCAGGATCACCTCGGCCAGTATCGCAAAAGTGATGAAGGGGGTCAGATGGGGAGTTCCCGGCTCGGCGTGCCAGTAGAAAAACTTCGCGGTCCCGACCAGACCCGCCGCCAAGCCGCCAAACGCATGGGACAGCGCGGTTCGCTGGGGAACCGCGGTGAGCGGCACCTGCGAGAGCCAGACACCCAGCACGGTCGCGGGAATGATCGGAATGATGATCCACAAATGCCGGGTGATGTCGGGTTCGCCCCAGGTCGCCAGAATCGCGACGAGCATCGCGATAGCGCCTGCGAAGACGCCGCGACGGGCGGTTTTGGGATCGCTCATCCAGTGCAACGAGAGTACAAACAGCGCGGTCCCCAGCAGGTACGCCAGTTGAACAAGCAGATTCATGCCTTGCCCCCGTCCCGCGTCTTGAACATTTTCAGCATGCGATCGGTGATCAGGAATCCGCTGATGATATTTGTCATCGAGGCGAACAACGCGATCGCCCCCATGACGCGGACACTGGTCGGATAGTGTTCCCCACCCGCGAGAAGAATCGCCCCGACGACCGAAATGGCCGAAATCGCGTTGGTGAGCGACATGAGCGGCGTGTGCAGCAGTCGCGACACCCGGCGAATCACGCCAATTCCAATGAACGACGCCAGCAGAAAGACAAACAGCATCGAGACGAACTCACTGCTGGTGTCGGTCTCGGCGGGAGCCGACTCGGCAACGTCGTCGGCGGCCGCCCGACTTGCGAGAAACAAACTGAGACACGCCAATCCAAACGGCGTGTGCCAATAGCGGGCAAATTCCGATCGTCGCACGAGCAGGCGTCTCCACTGGAATGCGCGGGGTGATCGCCCGGGGCACCGGGTGGGATTCCCGGGCGAACCGCAGTGTATCACGCGCCGGGTGGTGAAGACAGGAGCCGTCTGTGGTGATGAAGTATCCAGACCCCATCCCGAGCATCAGGGCCGAATTTTCATCGCCCCGCCAGCAACGGGCCGGTCGCCGACCACTTCAAAAAAATCTGCATCAACGATTCACAGCCACTCTGCTCCCGCAACTCGGCGAGCGTCCCTTCGACGACCAATTTGCCGCGGTGCATCAGACCAAATCGGCTGCACATCCGCTCGGCCTCGTCGAGATGATGCGTACACAGAATCACCGACTTTCCCTGCGATTTCAGCAGCTCGATGAACTCGATAATCACCTGCGTCCCCAGTACGTCCAACCCCAGTGTCGGTTCATCGAGTAACATCACGGGAGGCTGGTGGATGAGAGCTCGCGCCAGATTCACCCGCTGTTTCTGCCCGGTACTCAAGCCCGAGCAATACCGGTTGAGCAGTTCTCCCAGGCCCAAAAGTTCTGTAAGCCGCTCCAGTTCGACTTTCGCCGCCGACGGTGGGACACGGTACAGGTCGGCGAAAAACAAGAGCATCTCCCGGACCGTGAGATACTGATACAACCCCGTCCCCGCCGACACCAACCCCACCCGCCGCTTCACCTCATCGGGAAAGTCCACCGATCGGAAATCCGCGATCGACGCGTAACCCGATGTCGGACTCAACAGCCCCAGCAGCATCCGGATCGTAGTGGTCTTCCCCGCCCCGTTCGGCCCCAGCAGTCCATAAACCTCCCCTGGCGCGACTGTGAACGTCACTCCATCGACGGCCGTCAGTTCCTGCCCCCCCGGCAGCGGAAAGACTTTCGTGAGGTCACGAACGGTGATCATGCTTCCGCCCGATGCTCAGGAGTAGTCGGAGTCGCGTTCAGCGATCGTAGGCGAAGCGGAACTGGCTGTCCGTCGACGCCGCCGACCGGCACCTGCGGTGCGCTCAGGCGAGCCGTGGAGCGTCCCGCCAACAACGAGTTCGGTGGGTTCAATTCTTCGGAGCCGCCAGTTTCGCCCGGATCCTGGGAAAATTCGCCAGCAATGTCTGAATCGCCCGGTACGCCTCGGCTTCGTTAAACCGCAAAGACGCTCCCGGGTGCCCTTCCAACTGTCCATTCTTGTCGGCCACTGCGGTCACCTCCACCACCCCCCGTTCCACCGGTCGATAGTGATATCCCACCGGGGACAGACTCTCGTGACTGAGTCGACGGTTGAGCGCCGCCGTCGCCCGGAAATCACACAAGCGAGCGGTTAATTCCCACAAAAACGCCATCGCCGGCCGCACGTCGTCGAATTCGGCGAGGGTGTCGTCGAGCGCATCGTGGATCGCTTGCCGCAGCACGTCGGCATCGAACGTCGTCGGGACTTGCATTCTGGACATCTTGACTCCACCTCACGAGGCATGAGGATCGGACAACTCAAACGCTTCTCTCTCAAAGGGATTCTCGCGATAGGCCGGCCTCCCTTGCAATACCAACCAGCCGCTCGCCAGAAAATACAGCGGAATGAACAGCGGTCCGAACCGTTCGTATTGACGGACGTGTACGTGTTCGTGATCCCGACAGCGAGCCAGACAATCGGTGTCGCGGCCCAAAATCACATGTCCCAAAGTCAGCGCCGACGCCCCCCCCGCCAGCGGAATCAACCGCCGCAATCCCCAGGCAACCGCTCCCCCGTGTATCTCCAGCGCACCACGAACGAATTGGAATCGGCCCCCGGTGGCCAGCGCGGCCGGCAGCCACAGCAAACCCAGAAAAGTCGCCGGGAATGCCCAGATTCTGCGGAAAACTCGCCAACGATGCATGTCAGTCGCGATCTTGGAAGGTGCGATGTTCCTCCATCTCCAGTTGCCGCATCTTACGATACAGATTCGACCGATGCAGCCCCAGAAATTTCGCCGCATCCGTCATATTTCCTCCCACCCGTTTAATCATCCGCCGGATGTAACCCGCTTGAAACTGCGCCGTCGCCTCGGTGAGCCCGGTATCCGCCGAGTCCAGCGACGAGTCCCGTTCGGGGTTGATAATGAACGCCAGGTCAGACGCTTCCACGGAATCGCCGGTCGCCAGAAACGCGACCCGCTCCATGAGATTGCGAAGCTCCCGCACATTTCCGGGCCACGCATGCCCCTGCAGACGGGTTCGGGCCTCCGCCGACAGCCCGAGCTTGCGGCGGCCCGCCTGAGTCGCGAAGCGATCGAGAAAGAACTCGGCGAGCGGCAACACGTCGTCGGGCCGATCGCGCAAGGGGGGCAACTCGACCGAGACAACTCCCAACCGATAGTAAAGATCCTCGCGGAATTTTCGCTCCCGGACCGCGTTCGCCAGGTTGACGTTTGTCGCGGCGACAACCCGCACATTGATCCGTATGGCCTGGGAACCCCCGACCCGGGTGATCACACGTTGCTCAAGAACGCGCAGCAACTTTGCCTGTCCGTTGGGACTCATGTCGCCGATTTCGTCGAGGAAAATCGTCCCTCCCTCCGCGAGTTCAAATTTGCCAGCGCGTGTTTCGCGAGCGTCAGTGAACGCCCCACGTTCGTGGCCAAACAGTTCGCTTTCCAGTAGAGACTCGGCCATCGCGGCGCAATTGACCGCGACAAACGGATGGTCACGTCGGGGGCCATGGCAATGCAGCGCCTGCGCGACCACTTCCTTCCCGGTCCCGCTTTCCCCCAGAACCAGTACCGGCAAATCGGTCTGTGCGAGCCGGTCGACCGTCGCTCGCAACGCGACAATCTGGGGACTGTTGCCCACAATGGTGACCTGTTGTTTGAACTGGTCGGTCAACTGACTTTGGCGGCGAATCAACTGCTCGCGCTCGCGGGTGTTGTCCAAAGCGACCACTGCTTGCCGGCCCAGTTCCGTCAATGTTTCCTCGTCGAGTGCCGTAAAATCTCCGGTGATACGATTGAGAACTTCAAATGCGCCGACACGCTGACCGTCAGACGTCACCAGGGGCACGCACAACAGATTGCGCGTCCGGTAGCCGGTTTTCAGGTCGACGTCGCGGTTGAACCGCGGATCCTGGTAGGCGTCGTCGACCCGAATCACGGTTCCATGCTGGACACATTCGCCGACGATCCCCTGATCGTCGGGGATTCGCAGAATTCCCCCCGCCACGCCGAGTGCCGGGCAGGCCATCAGTTCGTGGTGCGGTCGATCCCAGATAAAGATGCTGGCGCGATCGGTCTCGAGCAACCGGGCCGCTTCCCGGGCGATGCGTTCGAGCAACGGCTGCATCTCTCGGATCGAGGCGAGTTGCGAGGCGATTTGCAGCGTGCCCCGCAGCCGGGCGGCCCGTTCGACCCCCAGCGCTTGCCGGCGGACAATATCGAGTCCGTATCCAAATGCACGCGAAAGTGCGAGAAAACTCGCCAACGGACGGATTGGTTCACCACGCGTTGCCAAGACCAGCACCTCGCTGGGATTTGAATCACGTCGCAAGGGGGCAGCCAGCAGTGTCCAACTTCCATTTGGAAGAGAGAGTTCGATCGAGCCGGCGGCCGAGCGGTCGAGAACCTGGCCAAAAAACCACGCGGGCCAGTTCGGAACCGGGCAGCGACCGAATTCCCCGGTACAGTTCCAGCCCTCCCGCCGCTCGACCAAGCCGATCCACGGGGCGGCGAATTCCGACGCCATGTCCGGTAGCTGCTCGCGCAGGAAGCCACTGGGCGACTCCGAAGCCAACGCCGCGTCCAGGAGTCGAATTGAAAGCTGGAGTTCCAGCGATCCCGGCGAATTGCGGGCCAGCCATGGGGTTTGCTCCCAGGGTTGCCAGACCGGCTCGGAATGAGGAAACGGCGAACTGGCACCGGCTGATGCCGAAGGCGACACATCCATGATATCGGTTTGATCCTGTGCTGGCCGTGACAACCGCACGCTGGTTGTCACTTGGGAACGGCAGCTTACCAACAGTGAATCATTTCGACAACACACCACTGGAGACACTGCCAACACTTTGATGCACCCGACAGGTGATTCCAGTCAGGGACAAGCTCAGGCGTTCCGGATCTCCATCCGTCTACGCAAGAAGTTGCGCTCTCGGATCGGGGAGATGGTGAACACCCGGCCTCATCTTTCGGCTCATGCCGGTCGAATTATTGGAAGACAACTTCACAATACTGGCACCTTCACCACCCCAGTATGACATCGTGTGATTTGACTGCGGAATCACGCGAAGCCGCCCGAAGGGACTGGCTGTGTACCGATTGCCAGACCGCGATTGCCGGCGTCGGCCCATTCGATGTTTGTATTGTCAATCGAAAGATACCGGCACGATCACTCTCGTGGATTGTGCCGGGGGGCATCTGCGTTGTTCATCACGATCTCCTGGACAAGTTGAGCCAATGGCTCACGTTAAAAACAATGTCGACTGGCCACATGCTTGACGCGAATGGACGTGAATTCCGCATACCGCGACGCGGTGGTTTCGACGGTCGGTTTTTCCCCTTCTGACTCTTGGTGACTTGCGCCAAGCGCCCGACCCGCAACGTCAGTGTCCAATCGACTCCACTGAAGGTTGTCCAGCGAGGGTGCCTTACCATTCTGCCGCGCGATCGTGCGGAATTTTTCTTCGACGTGACGGGCCGTGACGGGTGGTAAAACAAAGCCGGCTGCGAAACCTTTAACAAGAGGTTCGCAGCCGGCGGTTGAGCTTGGTTCGCGGGGTGTGGCGAAACCGTTACTTTTTCGCGGTCTTCTTTTCGTTCAGGGCTGTCAGATAGTCGAGCGTGATCGACAGCAGTTCTTTGTTGTACGGGTTATCCGCGAAGACCGGTTCGTCGGCGGAGTCATCGGCCGCGTCGGCCTTGTCGCGGGTCTTCTGTTCCTCTTCCACCCGTTCTTTCCGCAACGCCTCTTCGTTCAACGTCACCGACTTGCGCTGTTTCCGCGCCAGGTACTTTTCGATGTCACTGTTCACCCGAACGAAATCGGTATCCGTTTCCACCCGCTTTTTGCTGCTGGCGGCGACCGGAGGAATTCCTCACCCAGATCCATATGATCCAGCAGCGAGGGAAGCGTCACATCGGAGGGGACACCCAACTTTTGGGTACTCTGACCGTTCGGCCGGTAGAACTGCTGAATCGTCAGTTTCACCGCGCCAAGCTGCGGCTTGTTGAAGATCGGCAGCACGTTCTTGCCAACCGGCATCACGCTTTGAACGGTTCCCTTGCCGTGCGTTCGGCTGTCTCCCACGACCAGACCGCGGCCGTAATCCTTGATTGCGCCGGCGAAGATTTCGGAAGCGGAGGCCGACAGACGATTGGTGACAACCACCAGCGGCGTCCGCACTTCGCCATTGTTTTCGTCGTAAGACAAGACTTTCGGCTTGCCAACCTGGGTTTTGACCTGAACCACCGGGCCGGCGTTGACGAACAGTCCCGAGACGTCGATCGCTTCGGTGAGCGCGCCACCACCATTGAACCGCAGGTCCACAATGATCGCGTCGACGCCACCCGCCGACTTGAATCGGGCCAGTTCACGCTGCACATCGCGGGCGGTGCTGGCGAAGTTGGCGTCGTTGTTGTCGGCCCCCTGGAAGTCGCGGTAGAACGAGGGAATGTGAATCACACCGATCTTGGCATGCGTTCCCGGGAGTCGGTTCGACGTGTCGATAATCTCTCCCTTGACTTCCGACTGCTTCAACTCGACCTGCGCCCGCTTAAGATCGTAAATCTTGATCTCATTCGTTTCGCCGGTCTGGACCTTCAGGCGGACAATCGTCCCCGCTTTGCCCCGGATCATGTCGACCACCTTGGTCAGCTTCATTTCGACTGTGTCAACAAAATCGCCGGCTCCGTTGGCGACACCAATGATCTTGTCGTTGACTTTCAGGCGTCCATCGGTCGAGGCGGCCCCCCCCGGGACGATAGAATTGACGATGGGGTAACCGTCGTCGACCTTGAGAGCAGCGCCAATCCCCTCAAGCTTCAGACGCATCGAGATGTCGAATTCCCGCAGAGTGCGGGGAGCCATATAGCTGGTGTGCGGGTCGAATGTCATGCAGAGGCTGGTCAGGTACCACTCGGCAACTTCTTCCCCTTCGGTCCCCTTGTAGTTGTCGTACAGGGTCTTGTAGCGCTTGTGCAGACGCTTGCGCGCCTCGGCGATGTCGAAGGGAGCATTCGGATCCGCGTCCGGCTCGGTCTTTTTGACCGTTTTGCCGTTCTTGTCCTTGGCTCCCTTCTTTTCCAGCTTCATCATCAGAATGTCGTACTTGATCCGCTTGCGCCAGCGGTCGTCGAGTTCGGCAGTCGTCTGTGCGTAGGGAAGTTCCTTGGCATCGATGCTCATCGATTCATCAACCGTGAAATCGTGATCGGCGTCAATCAGTTCGTTGACCTTGTCCATCCGCTGTTTGAGACGGGTCATGAAGACGTCGAAGACTTTGGTGGCGAATTCAACGTTCCCCGCTTTGAGCAGGTCATCGAGATCGTGCCGATATTTCTCGAACTTGGTGACGTCTTCCTGAAGGAAGTACAGTTTCTGCGGATCGAGCAGCTTGATGAATTCGGTGACGAGCTGTTCCGAGACTTTGTCGTCCACCGGACGCTGCAAAATGTGCTGCGCCTCGATCATTTCACAGACGGCAATGGGTACTTTGCCCGACTGGGCGTCTCCCAAAGCGCCCAGTTGCTGAGCCACTAAAGTGGTTCCCACCAGCAAAAAGGCCGCGACACTGAGGGTGCAGGCGGCCTTCGACGGAGTACGAAACGTCATGGGGTTCTCGCGACGGGGCGAATGGCTCTTCCAGACGGGCGCAGGCGTATCCCCGCTCCGTCCGGTGGTCAGGGGTCAGACAATACATACTAACTTGAGACGTGCGGATCGGCAATACCCGTTTCTTCACCACATCTTCACCCGGCTAGCCTTCGACGAAGACCGTGACGCAGGTGATGTTGTCTCGCGAGCCACCCGCCAGTGCCGAGTCGACAATGGTCTGGGCGGCCACCTGCGGTGACAGGGCGGCCCCCAGCAGCTCGGCGAGTTGTTCATCCGACAATCCGTCGGTGGCACCATCGGAACACAGGATGTAACGGTCACCCGGCTTGAGTTCGACCGCCCGCGGTTTCGTCCCGATCCCTCCCTCTTTGGTCCCCAGGTAACGGTATAAAACGTTGCGATAACGGTGTTTCACCGCCTCGGCCG
>JAPLOC010000406.1:0-6658 GCA_026692825.1 Planctomycetota bacterium
ACCTGGCTGGCGGGGAGGAAGACATGCACGCCGATGTCGACGAGCAAACCACCCTTGATCTTCCGCATGACGGTGCCGGCGACGACATCCCCTTCCTTGCGGGTCGAGATGATCTGTTCCCAGTCGCGGATCCGCTTCGCCTTGCGACGGGAGAGCTTGATGACGCCGAGGGTGTCGTCAAACTCTTCGAGCAGAACTTCGACCTTCTGACCGGGTTCCGGGGGTGGTTCCCCTTCGTCCCACTCGTTGAACGGGACAATCCCTTCGCTCTTGCAGCCCACGTCGAGGAGGACATCGTCTCCCTCACGTCGCAACACCACGCCCGAAAGAATCTTGCCCGTTTCAAAGAAGGGCGAATCCACAATCAACGCATCGAACCCGCCGCCACCCTCAATCCCCATCACGGAGGAGAACACTGCGTCGAGTTCGTCGTCGTCGATCGAAAATTCACGAATGAGGTTACGATCTACCATGGACCAGAAACCGCCTGACACAAATAGAGACACGAACACCCTGCCGGCGGAGCGCGCACGCGCTCCCCGAATGGACTCGGCAAAGTGGGAAGCGGGTCATGGTAGCATAAATGCCCCCGTTGGGGCCAGAACAGATCAATAAAAAAACAACGGTCCGCTTCGGCGCTACGATCACCCGAATCCCAACCACCCTGCCCGCTGGCGCTCGCACGGCCGACCCACTCTCCTCGCTGGCGGTCGCACCCGTCTGAGGTTGTCGCGAGTCGTTGAAAAAAACTGAGGCCGGAAAATCGACGCGTGTCGGTTTCCCGGCCTCAGAAAAATCGGCGGCGAAAGAGGGGAGTGGAGCGTGGACTTTAATCCACGCGCCACCCGCGAACTGAGGCGTTTTCGACACAACACGCCGCGTGCCACGACCCGGAGAGTCGTTGGAATCCCAAAGCTAATCCAAATCGTCGAGTGTATCGACCTCGTGATCGCCCTCGGCTCCCACCGCGACCGCTTCTCCTTCGGGAATCTCTCCTCCCTTGGCCGTTTCGACGAACCCCTTCAGGTGCATCGAACGGGTGTGGTGCTGCAATTTTCGCAGGGCTTTCGATTCGATCTGGCGGATTCGCTCGCGGGTCACCTTGAAAATGCGCCCGGTCTCTTCCAGGGTATAGCTGTAGCCATCCCCCAGGCCGTAGCGCAACTTGATAATCTCGCGTTCACGATAGGTCAGACTCTTCAGCACGTGACCGATCTTGTCCTTAAGCAGCTTGTGCATCGCCGACTCCGACGGCGTATGCTCCGAGCCATCTTCCAGAAAGTCGCCAAAGCTCGAGTCTTCGCTCTCTCCGACGGGGGTATCGAGGCTGATCGGGTGCTTCCAGGTCTTCATGATCCGCTGGGTTTCTTCCAGCGACAGACCGACCGCCTTCGACAACTCTTCCATCGTTGGCTCGCGCCCCTTCTTCTGGCGGAGCTCTTCGCTCTTCGCCTTCAGGGTCGAGATGCTCTGGAACATGTGAACCGGGATCCGGATCGTCCGGGCATGGTCAGCGACCGCCCGGGTGATCGCCTGCCGAATCCACCACGTCGCGTATGTCGAGAATTTGTACCCGCGACGGTATTCGTACTTCTCGACGCCACGCATCAGGCCGGCGTTTCCTTCCTGAATCAGGTCGAGGAAACTGAGACCCCGGTTGCGGTACTTCTTGGCGATCGAGACCACCAGCCGCAGGTTGCCTCCCGACAGTTCCTGCTTCGCCTGCGTCCAGACCGCGAACCGCTGCTGCACAATCCGCACCCGCTCCCGCATCGATTCGGGGGTTTCGTGCGTCATCAGCGTCAGTTCATGCAGCTCCCGCTCGGCTCGCGCCAATTCATCATGGTTCCGGCGGGAACGCCGCAATTCCTTGATGTGCAGTTCCAGCTCGGTCATCCGGCCGCTGACCTGGTACAGCCGCTTCATGATCGGCTGCAACCGCTGAGTCCGCAAACTCAGTTCTTCGAACAATGTCGTCATCTTGCGACGACATGTCACCAGGGCTTCGTGAATCTTGGCACGCTCGGCGGCCGGGGTCGCCGGGTCGAACCAGCGGCCAAAGTCGGCGATATTCCCCTCCATCAGACGTTTGATGGTCGGCAGATTGTGCGGCATCCGCCCCAGAATCTGCTCTTTCTTGACGTTTTCGGTCTCTGAGGTGCGCAAGGTCCGCTCGAACGGCAGTTCACCCGCGAAGACCTTTTCCAAAGTCTCCAGCGCCGCCGTCATGCAGAAATGGCACTCCATCAGCGCCCGGCGATACCGCTTGCGACTGACTTCGATTTTCTTGGCCAGATAAATCTCGCGTTCGCGGCTCAGCAGCGGGATGTTTCCCATCTGACTGAGGTACATTCGCACCGGATCGCGCGACGACATGGCGGGGGCCGGGGCGTCGTCTTTATCTTTGTCGGAAGGAGGCTTGACCGGCATGCCCGGCTGCGGCTTATTGGGATCCTCTTTCAGGTCGAGTTTGCGCTCTTCCAGATTGAGAACCAACACGTCGACCAGCGACGGCGCGCCCCCTTCGTCAGGAAGGTAGGCGTGCACCTCCTGAAATGTCACAAAGCCCCGCTGCTTCGCGTTGCGCAGCAGCACCGACAGGGGGTCATCAAACTCGTGCACGGAACACTCCCTTTTCAAGGATCTGGGTGAAATTGATCCATCCTGGCAGGCAGCCGAAGGGAATCCGATCCGCGGGGCCATTCGTCCCCAGTTCTCTGCTTCACTTCGGCCAACGACGAGGTCTCAATCAATATTATACTGTGGTTGTGGGGTTGGTCTGAAAAATGCGACGGGAAGGGGGAAATCCATTCTCGATTATCCCTGTTCAGACCGGATTGAGTCAACTCTCCGAGTTGGTAATCTGGGGGGAGTTGGGAGTGTGGTGTTCGGTTCATTCCGAACTGGCAACTCCTTACGCGGCATCACGTTGCGCTGTGCGAGGCGATTCTCCCAATCGGGGGAATTCCCCCGATTTCTCGGGTTGTACCGATTTCGACGCACCAGAAATCGAATCCCCGGATTCGACCACATTTTCGCTTGCGCGGTCGCGAGCGTGATACAGTCGGCGGTAGGTTGAGCAGTCCCGCAGCAATTCGGAGTGCGTTCCATTCGCAACGACTCTCCCGCGCTCCAACACCACAATCCGCGTCAGAAACGACAACAGGCTGTCGGTGATCGAATGCGTGATCAGGAACACCGTCCGACCTTTCACAAACCGTTCCAGCGACTGGTGGATCAAACGTTCACTCAAGGCGTCGATCGCACTGGTCGCCTCATCCAGGATCAGGATTCCGGGGTTCCTTAAAATCGCCCGAGCCAGCGCGATCCGTTGCCGCTGCCCGCCGGAAAGGCTGGCACCTTTGGCACCGACGCGAGTCTCCAAGCCGTCTGGCATCTGATCGAGAAATTGTTTCACCGAAGCCCGCTCCGCCGCCTCTTCGATCTGAGCCCGTGTCGCTTCGGGGTTTCCGCAACGGATGTTCTCTGCGATCGTGTCGTCAAACAGCAGAGTCTCTTGGGTGACGAAGCCGATCTTAAGCCGCAGGTCGCGTAAGGCGAAGTCCCGCAGGTCGATTCCGTTCAGGTTCACCGAACCGCGGTCGGGATCGTAAAACCGCGGAATCAGATTCACCAAGGTCGATTTTCCGGATCCGTTTTCTCCCACGACGGCGACAACTTCGCCGGCGGCGATATTCAAGGTGACGCCATCCAGCACCGTGGGGCGGGCATGCCCCTGGCTCGCGAAGGTGAACCCCACATCCCGGAATTCGACCTGACGGACTTCCTGGGGAAACTCCACCGGCCGGGCCGACTCGACAACCAGCGACTTGGTATCCATCAACTGGAACACGCGATCCGCCGCCGCCGCCGACCGCTTCAGCTTGCTGAAAATGCTCGACAGTTTCCGGACCGGGTCGAGAATCCCCGCCAGCAGGGTGTACATCATCGAGAGTTCCGCCACATCCATGGGCTCACTCGCCAGGGGAATGCCGAAAATACTCGTCTCTCCCCGCAGTACCAGGTACGCGCCGGGAAGGATCCCCATTACCACCGCGACCATGCCGAGCATTTCGGTGGTCGGGCTGGTTAGGGCGTCGGTCATCACGATCCGCATCGACCGCCGGTAGAACTGTTTGCTTTCCCGGTGATGGACCTGCCTTTGGCGACGGCCGCCATTGAACGCGATCACCACCTTGATCGACTCGAATGACTCTTCGAGAACCTGGTAGATCCGGGCGACCGATTCCATCGACTTGGTACTCGCCTTTTTCAGGCTCTTGCCAATTCGATGAAACACGACCCCCGCGACCGGCACGAACAAGATCGAGAGCAACGTGAGTTGCCAGTTGACCCAGAACGCCATACACAGACAGGCGATCGCCTTGAGTGGTTCGCGCACGAGCCGACCGCCCAGCAACCCCAGCCCCGAACCCAGCGCCTCAATATCGTATGTCAGCCGGGACATCAGATCCGACGTCCCCTGCATCTTGAGCGTCTGATAGTCCAGCGTCAGAACTTTGCGGAAGCACGCTTTGCGCAGCCGCATCACGGTTTGTTCGACTACGCTCCCCACCAGCACTTCCTCGGCGAACATGCAGGCCAGCTTCGCCACGGTCAGTAGCAGGATGATCCCCAGAATAATCGCGAACGACCGAAACAGGTCGGCCGGCAACAGGGGAATCGCGTAGACTTCAACCCAACGGTACAGCGCAAGTCGTTGCGAGGCGGTCGTCAGTTTCCGTTCCGCCCGGGCCTTTTTTCGTAATAGGCTCAATTCATGGGCGGAATCGGTGGCGACTTCGCTTTCGCGATGTTCCAGATCCTCCTTCGCCTCGGAAATCTGCAGTTCGCAGCCGTCAATCAGTTCCTGCAGACAGATCGCGGGGGCCTTCCCTTCGAGCAGCACTTTGACGACGGGGTAGGCGATCGAGAGGATCGCCCCCCAGAAGAAGGCGACCAGCCCGGCGAGAAAGAACGACACGAACAGCCGGCGTCGGCTGGGCCAGACGTAGGGAAGAATTCGTGTGAAGTGGCTGACTTCGCGGTTTTCGGGTGACATGCATCCTGCTCGTCGTGACGGGATGCCGGCTGTTTCACCGGGTCGGCCGGGCGCATTCCAAAACACCCGCGGCGACTCTCCCGCACGTGTCATCTAGCAAATCGACCGCTTCCGACGCAAGAGGAAGTTGGCCAGCCCCCCAATCGATAAAACACAACAGCCCGCTTCGCGGCTGGGATCAGCGGAACTCCAACAACCCTTCCCTTTGACGCTCGCACGGTCGACTCCCGCCGGTCGCTGCCCCTGGCAGCCATCTGCAATTCAAGCGGGTGGTGGTCTATTTCCGCTTCAAATCCAAGCTTCGCCAGCAGTACCAACTGGCGATCGTGGCATAGGGTCGCCAAGGAGTCGCCAATTCGTGCGACTTTTCGCGACCGGGCAGCTCTTTCAGTCCGTAGAGTTCTTTGAGTGCCGAACGAATTCCGAAGTCGCTCGGTGATGATCTGCTCGTCGGTCATTTTGCCCACCCGAGACAACTGCACGGTTCCGTCTGCGACCTTGGCCGCCAGATCGTGAATGTACTTCGCTTTCTGAGGGGAAACTCCCGCCGAGCGAAGTTCCTCGACGGACAGTGCCGCGAGTCGGTCGGCGGTGACCCGATCGGGCGCGATCAACTCCAGCAATCGGTTGCGAATCGATCGCGCCGCCTTGCCCGAGATCTGCTGCGAGAGGATAGACCAGACCAGCATCTGAAACCGGTTGCGGTCGAGTTTCAGTTGGAACGGTCCGACCGCGTCAATCACTCCCGCGAGGATCTCGTCCCGTTCTTTGATATGGGCGATCGCGGTTTCGACAAGTTCTGGATCCCAGGGCATCGCCCGCTCAACTCGCCTTCTTGAGAAATCCGCAGACCCGCTCGAAGTCTTCGTTGGATCCAAAGTGAACGACGAGTTTTCCCGCCTGTTTCGACTTGAGGCTGATCTCGACTTTCACTCCCAGTGCTTCGCGCAACTGGCGTTCGAGATCGCGCACGTGCGCCCCTCCGATCGATCCTTTGCCGTTCCGCCCTTTTCCTTTGCCTGTCGCGGTGAACGGAATCGTGTCACCGCCGGCGAGCAGTTTCTCACGCACCGCCTCTTCCGTCTGACGAACGCTGAAACCCTGCACCTGGATCTGTTCGCACAGTTCGACCTGATGGATCTCATCGTCAAGAGGGAGCAGAGCGCGGGCATGGCCGGCAGTGATCTTTCCCTCTCCAAGTGCCAGTTTCACTTCTTTGGGAAGCTCCAGCAGCCGCAGGCAATTGCTGATCGTCGAACGGTCTTTCCCCATCTTCCTGGCGAGTTCTTCGATCGTGCCCCCAAACCGGTCGAGGTATTGCTGGAACGCGGTCGCCTTTTCCAGATCGTTGAGGTCGGCACGCTGGACGTTTTCGACGATCGCGACTTCGCAGACCGATTTGTCGTCCATTTCGACGACCCGGCAGGGAACCTCGGCGAGTCCGACCTTTCGCGCCGCCAGCAGCCGGCGTTCCCCCGCGATCAACTGGTACGCCCCGTCACACATTCGCACCAGGATCGGCTGCAAAATCCCGTGCTGGGCGATGCTCTGCACCAGTTCGGCGAGCGCCTCGCTTTCGAATTCCTGCCGGGGCTG
>JAPLOC010000406.1:6669-12708 GCA_026692825.1 Planctomycetota bacterium
GGTGGAAATCAGAACGTATTCGTTCGAGCCTCCCGCAGGGGCCGCGCCGGCGGACGACAGCATCGAATCGTCGCCACCGCTGGCATCAATGCTTCCCAACAACGAGTTCAAGCCCCGACCCAAACGCCTGCGGTTGGGGGCGGCTGAATCGTGGGAGTCGGAATTCTGCACGTGAATGTCGTCCATGACAAAGAACCGTGTGGCGATGAGAGGGAACGTCGAGCGCCCGGTGTTGCAATTCTCGACTGGACCGTGGGAGAGGGATGAGTCCCCCACGACCGGGATGGAAAAGCGGGCGGATGCTACCCAGCTTGCCCACATTGGGGCAATACCGGAAACGAGCGATCATATCGCGGGAATTCACCCGTCAACCTGAATTCCCGAAATGACCACCTCCAAAAACTCCCGTGCCCGTTTCGCCATCTCATCGACCCCGTCTGGCGTTTTGGGTCTGGGCACAAGCGGCGCGAAGATATTCTCGCAGCACAGCGGGAGATCGCGCCCGGTGAACGCGACGGTGTGCAAAAGTTTGTAATGGTCAATCTCGCCAAACCCGGGCCCGCAATCTTCATCTTTGGGAAAATTGCGGTGATCTTTGATGCACAGGCTGCGGATTTCCTCGGCACATTTGTGAATGTCGGGCAGCGGATCGACATCGAGATAATCCATCACATTGCCGGCGTCGTAATTGACCTTCACGTGAGGATGATTCACTTCGCGGGTGATCGCGGCACAGGCTTCCCCCGTACCAGTCTCGCCACCATGCTGCTTCACCACCAGCAGAACTCCAAGATCCTGCGCGATCGGACCCAGCTTTTGAAAGCGTTCGATCCAGACCGCGCGGTTGTCCCCTTTGGTATGGCCGAATGTCAGAACCTGCGGCACTTTCGCCGCCGACGCCTGTCTCAACCGCTGTGTCAACACCTCAAGTCCATTTTTCGCTTCCGGATAGACGCCCGAGAACATCATCACCGGCTCCAGTCCCAGATCGCGACAGCGTTGGGCCAGATCTCGGGCCCGGTCGGGGTGGGCATCGTCGGCCAGAATGGGGACGCGCACTCCGCCGGCCTCAATGTGAGTGGTTCCCCAGGCGACAGACCGATACCCGGCGCCACGGATTCCCTCGAGAGCCCGCTGAAGTGAAAACGCCGAATAGGGCAGCGTCATGCAGGCGATTTGAAACCGAGTGCGCAATCGGTCTGACGAGCGTACGGTTGGCTGGCCAGAATCGCTTTGGGCGAGGGAGTTCTGCAGGATTCCGCCGGCCAGGGGAAAGGCGATCGCGGCCATCGAACTCTGGAGAAAATCGCGACGTGTGGAATGCAGGGGAGAGTTCACGATGGTCACCCGGCGTGGACAGGCGGAACGGAGAGGAAATCGACCGGTATGTTATACGATTCTCAACACACGATTCACTTTTTTCACGCGGCGGTTTCCATGTTCGCTTGACGACTACGTTCTTGGCGGAACCCAAGATTCCAATGTGTCGTGAGCCGATGTGGCATGCACACTCTCACGATGCAGGCTTCCATAGGCGATCCGCCGCGTGGCACGAAGGCCCCCCCTCTCGACCACGCGGCGGACTCGTTTTTTCGCTCGCGGCAGATGAGCGAGAATCGCACTCGCTGGCAAATTCACACGCGGATCGGTCAGAATAGAGACGTCCAGACGCCAGACAGGGTTGTTGTTACGCCACGCGGACGGGGATGAGAAGTTGGCGCAGAGCCGCGCCCGTCAGGAAGCAGTCGCAGATCACCGCTTCCTGACGGGCGCGGCTCGGATTCCATACCGCTTCTTCCCCCTCCCGTGTGAGTCTGTCTGCGCGAGCCGATCCCTGTGGAAACAACCGACGACCGCGATCCGCGAACGCGATCATGATCCACCGCCCGATGATTCCGGATTTTGCCCCCCATTGGCTGCTGCGAGACGGCCATAGTCAGACTCTGGCGGCGGTCTACCTGCCGCAGAAAAAGAGTGTTGAGACCGCGACACAGCGGATCGTCGCGCTCTCCGATGGGGATCGCATCGTGCTGCACGACAACGCGCCCTCCGACTGGCAGCCGGGCGGCCGGGTCGCGCTGCTGGTCCACGGACTGGCCGGTTCCCACGCCAGCCCGTACATGCGGCGGATCGCGGCCAAACTGGTCGATGTGGGCGTCCGGGCGTTTCGGATTGACCTCCGCACGTGTGGGGCCGGCCTCAAACTCGCCCGGCTTCCGTATCATAGCGGCCGCTCGGGTGATGTGCGGGAGGCATTGTTCGAAATCACCCGGCTCTGCCCGGGCTCTCCCATCGCCTTGTTGGGTTTTTCCATGGGCGCGAATATCGCCCTCAAACTGGCGGGGGAAGCTCCCGATAGCAACCCCCAGGAACTCGAATCGATATTCGCAGCCTGTCCACCCGTCGACCTGAGGCGATGTGTTCGGCACCTGCAACGGGGAGTGGGTCGGTTGTATGACCGCTATTTCGCGAAGCTCTTATTACGGCACATTGACCGCTGGCAGTCGGTTGTGCCCGAAGCCCCCCGTCCGACGTTTTCGAGCATCCCGCGGAGCATTGAAGAATTTGACGAGCTGTTCACCGGTCCCGTGTGCGGGTTCGGAGGTTCGTCGGCCTATTACGCGGAATCCAGCGCGGCTCAGTATGTGCCCGCGATTCGGGTGCCGACGTTGATCGTTGGTTCGAACGACGATCCGATGGTGTCGCCCGAGCCGTTGCGTGATCTCGACCGTCCGAAAGAAGTGCAGCTCCACCTCACAACGGGTGGGGGGCATATGGGCTTTCTGGGGAGATCGAATGGCGACCCGGATCGCTCGTGGCTTGATTGGCGCGCGGTCGAATGGGTTCTGTCGCACGGTGAAACGAAGAAGCATGAATCTAGCGAACCGGAACGCCAGTAGGGAATTGCAGAGCTGGCTTTGAAGAAAAGGCGGTGTCTCAAACCCCCCTTGCCTCAAACATCGCAATCGTTCTAATATCCCCCACCTTCCGGGGACTTCGGCGAAATGATTTCGTCCGTGGTTTTCGGGGGAAGCGACTCGACAACAAAAACCCCTCGACTCACCAGACCGCGTACTTGCCGGTCTCCGCGCTGCGGAATGGACTCCCCGCGGTTCCGAAGACGGCCGTGCGGACCCCGGCGCGCGGAGTGGCTCTGCGCCAATCTGCTGATCGCCGCCATCCACAGCGACTTCGGACCACTGCATGGCAGAACAATCTCACTCCATCGCCAATCCCTCAGGATTTCAGCGATTTCTTCGATGGGTGACGGTTTCCAGCGCCCGCAATCCGTGGTTCACGCTGGCGGTTTGCTGTAGTTTGGCGCTCGCCGCGACGTGGCTGACCGAAACCCGTCTCCAGTTCAAAACCAACCGTTCCGACCTGATCGACCCGCAGACCGACTACCACCAGCGGTGGCTCAAATACCTCGGTGAGTTTGGCGATGTGTCGGAAGATATGGTGGTGGTCGTCGAGGCGGACGACCAGAAAACAATCGAAGCGGTCTTGGATCAACTCGGGGGGGCGGTGGACGCCGACCCAGAGCATTTCCGAAACGCGCTCTATAAAGTCGATTTGTCGCGACTCCGTGCCAAAGGGCTGCAATTCGCCGGCCCGGATGAACTGCAGTTCCTGATTGGCCAGCTCGACGAATTCAGCCTGCTGTTGCGGGATTTCCGCAAGCTGAATCTGCATCGGATGATTCGCGAACTGCGGTTCCAGCTCAAAGGGGCGATGGAACAACCTCCCGATATCGCCGAAGTCGCCGCCGCCCCGCTCGTCCGTCAGATTCACCTGATGGCGGCGAGTCTCAGACAGTTTTCGGAAGAACGTCCGCGGTACCTCTCTCCCTGGCAGTCGGCGATGCCGGGTGATCTGTCGCAGCTCGAAACGGAGTTCGCCGACCGGTACTTGGTGAATCCCCGGGGAACGATGGGTTTCCTGAAAGTCCAGCCAGCGGCGATGTCAGCGGACTTCAATGGTGCCGCCCCGGCGATTGATCGCATTCGGACTCTGATGTCGGAGGTGGCGGCGAAAAATCCGGGCGTGCGGTTGGGGCTGACGGGCATTCCCGTGCTGGAAAGCGACGAGATGCGCGATTCGCAGACGTCGATGTTTCACGCCTCGGTCCTGTCGTTCGTTGGCGTGACGCTGCTGCTCATCTGGGGTCTGCGCGGCCTGCGCTATCCGCTGCTGTCGACAATCACCATGGCGATTGGCATGGCGTGGTCGTTTGGCCTGACGACGCTCGCCGTCGGGCATCTCAACATCCTGTCGGTCTCGTTCGCCGCCATGCTGCTGGGGATTGGGGTCGATTTCTCGATCGTGGTGCTGGAACGCTATATCGAACTGCGGCACGAGGGGTATGACCTGCTCGACGCGCTGGGGGAGTCGGCGGTCAGCATTGGTCCAGGCACAGTCACCGCAGCCGTCACCAGCGCCGTGGGATTCTTCACCGCGATCTTCACCGACTTCACCGGCGTGGCCGAGCTGGGGATCATCGCGGGGGGCGGGATTCTGCTGTTCGTGGTCGCCGCCTTCGTCGTGCAGCCCGCGTTGATCGCGATCGCCGACAGGCGGATGAAACCTTCGATGATTCCCAATCCGCTGGAAGCGAATGGCTACCGCCGGTTGCTGTCGCGTCATCCGGTGATGGTGGGGATGTGGACCTCGGCGGCGATCGCGTTGTTCGCCATTCGCGCTCCCTATGTGAAGTACGACTACAACCGGCTGAACCTGCAAGCCGAGGGACTCGACGCCGTCGAGGTGCAGCATCGCATCTTCGAACAGTCAGACAGTTCGCTACTGTTCGCGGTGTCACTCGCAGACAGTGCCGACCAGGCGCGGGAACTGAAACAGAAGTTCCTCGCGCTCCCCACGGTCCACCATGTCGAAGAGATCGCGTCGGTGCTGCCGGCGCATGCCCGCGAAGAGACACAGCTTTACGTGCAGGCGATTCACTCGATGCTCGAACGGCTTCCGGAAGGACCGCAGGGGCCAAAGGGGGTCGATCCCAGCCAGATTGGCGAAGAACTCGAAAAACTCGAGACGCTGCTCGAAGGGATCGACGGATCGCTCGCGAAGACGGCGCTCGATGAAATTGGCGTCTTTCTCGATCGCCTCGATTCGGTTGACGATGCCCGTCAGGTGGCGCTGCTACGCGATTACCAGCACCGGTTGACTTCGGAACTCTTGCAAAAGTTCCAGGGACTGTCCGCGGTTTCGAATCCCGAACCGGTCGCGGTCGCGGATCTCGAAACACCGCTCGTTCGGCGGTTTCTATCCACGAATAACAAATGGCTGCTGCAGGTCTATCCCAAGAAACAGATCTGGGATCTCGATCCGTTACGGGAATTCATCTCGGACGTGCGTTCAATTGATCCCGAAGCGACCGGTACACCACTGCAAACGTACGAGGCTTCGCGCTCGATCAAACGGAGCTACGAGAAAGCGGGAGTCTACGCGCTGTTCGCCGCTTTTGGCGTGCTGCTGCTGGACTTTCGTAGTGTGAAGCTGGCAGTTCTGGCGATGCTGCCTCCGGTCGCGGGGACTGCGTTGCTGTTCGGAGTGATGGGGTATTTTCACATCGATCTCAACCCCGCGAACATGATCGTGTTGCCGTTGATCATGGGGATCGGCGTCGACGGAGGTGTGCATGTTGTGCATGATTCGCTCACGCAGCCCGGGCGCTATGTAATTGGTTCGACGACGTTCAGCGCGATTCTGGTCAATACGCTGACGACGATGGTCGGATTTGGCAGCATGATGATCGCCCGCCACCGTGGGCTCTACAGCCTGGGGCTGGTGCTGACACTGGGGGTGGGGGCGTGTTTGATTGTGTCGCTGGTGCTGCTCCCCGCGATTCTGGCGGTCCTCGCCCGGGGACGCGAGTCGGTGGCCGACGAACCGGAGAAACTATCGGTCGAGATCGAGGCCCGAGTACTCAGTCTGCATGCCGCCGAACCGGTCGGGATTCCGCACTTCGCGACCCAGGAGCTGCCGGCGGGGCGGATGATCGGGTCGCGATGACGGATGTCGTGA
>JAPLOC010000407.1:0-9952 GCA_026692825.1 Planctomycetota bacterium
AACATTCCGAAGAAGCAACCGAGAGCCCATAACCAGACTTGGTCGATTTGCACGTACTTCCACCAGGTCGCCCACCGACTCATGTTGAGTTCGGTCAGCGGGAAAACTTTGCCAACGTGAGAAGGCGCATGAGACTCGGCGGCGAACGCGCTGCCAATCGCTCCGACTTTGCCCCCCATGCCAAACCCCTTGTCGCGGGCCCAATTGGAAATCGTGAGGTTGCCGATCCCTCCCGCCCCTGCCGTCGCCGCCAGCGTCGCCAGCAGCAGCATGTCGATCTCCCCCCCCTTCGTCCGCGGCGCGGTGCCGAACTTGAAGAAGCCCAAAAAGGTCTCGAGCGATTTCTCCGGGGGCACGAACCAGATGTTGACGAAGATCAGAAAGATGAAGATGTACGCGATCATCGCCCACGACAGGCGTTCCAGCGTCCGTTCGATTTTTCCCCCCGACATCAGCAGGACGACAGCGAGCGCCATCACGCCGTAGGCGATCGCCACCAACACCCATTTGTGTTCGCCCCCTTCACCGGGCAACCCGTGGGTCGCCATCGCGAACAGTACCGGGGCGCAACCCACCGCGAGCGCGGGAACTCCCAACTGAATGATCGTGATGAACGTGTAGAGCGTTCCCCAGAACGACGAACCGGGCTTGAGCCGCATGATCCCGGTGATCATCGGCTCCCCCGTGTACAGCGTGTACCGGATCGCTTCGAGGTTGAAAATCAGTTGCAGAATGATCGCGGTGGTCGCGATCCAGAAGATATCCACACCGTGCTTCACAGCGGCCGCCGGTCCGACCAACCATTCTCCTCCGCCGATCGAGGCCGCGAGCAGAATCGCCCCCGGGCCAATCGTTTTGAAGATGTTCTTGACGCTGAACGGCAAAGGCTCGGGGAGGTCGTCCTGGCCCCACGCGGGAAGTTGGCTCATGCGAAACACTCACTTGTCGAGCGGCTGACTGGGGGTTCCACACCACAACGTGGCGAGACTACGATCCCGGAATCCACAACTTGCCTGGAGCCTCCGCCGCTGCCGGCGCGCCGGGCGTCCAGATTCCCCCGGCCGTCGTCGTTCCGGCGGTCGGAATCATCGCATCGCTGGCATGCCACGGTCCTTCGGGGATCTGGGCGCGCAAAGCCGTGACCAAATCCTTGCGAAGTTCCGGCAGTTTCGGAATGTACTGCGTCCAGAGTCGCAGCCCCACGTCTTTGGCTTCATCGCTCCGTTCCTGGATATTCAACTGGACCAATAAGCGGAGTTCCCAGGTGGCCAGAGCCTGCAGCGGCAGTTTGACCTTCCGCCCCCGTTCGATCGCCAAGGTACACACCTCAAGCGCTTCCTCAAGCCGCATATAGCGCTGCAGAAATCGCACCAACGACACTTGAGCGAATTCGGTGATGCGGGGATCGTTGAACGTCGCGGGCCGATGCGGAACCTCCCGCAGACAGGGAACCAGAATGGGGGCTTCGGTCCTCTGCGCATCGAGCAACAACGTGAGAACCACGTTTTCCGGCGCGGTCGTCAAATCCACCCGTCGGTACGAGAGCGGCCCCAGATTCCGCAGTTCTTCATCCGTGACGCTGAATTTCGGCGTCGGTGGAAGTCCCAATCGCTCCCGAATCGGGTCGACATCGATCAGTTGATCCCGGCGGTGAAAATACGATTCCATCAGCAGCACCGCCGCCCGGAGCGCAACTGCCAGTTGCGGATCCTTGGCCGCTTCAGTCGGTGTCAGGCCCCTCAACAACGACTGGGGCTGCTGGAACCAAAGGTCGATTTTGCGGGCGACACTGGCACGGGTAGCCTTCACATTCGCCAGGGGCGACTTCGACACCACGTACGCATTGCGGTCACACAAGACCTGCTCCGGGAACAGCTTGAGTTCGACTTCCAATTCGCCGGTCGGTGTCAATTCACCGCAGGCGATCTCCTGCAGATACGCCATCAAACCGGTCGCGTTTTCGCGGCCAACCGCAATCAGCCGCGCTTTTGCCGGCGTATTCGATTTCTCGTCACCCGCAAACACCATGAGCGTTGCGCAGACATTCGGCCAGTCGACGAATTCCGGATCCGGATCCTCGGGCAGGGGTTTGTCGAGGACTGCGTAGGTGACCGAACTGGGGTTGTGTGGCTCATGCGCCGTGGCGCTGTCATGGTCGTGATCGTGCTTCTCATCGACCCGACTCAGCCGCTTCGATTCATCCAGCAGCATCAGGATCCGGGTCATGGAACCGACGGTGTAGTCCTGCAGGAGCGTTTCGATGGCGATGTCATCGCCCGGCTGATCGAGCAGGCGGGCGAGCATGAGACAGTCAGCGGCCGTCTCAGGATCGGCGGCCGCCGCCTCGGAGGAAGCCGCCGTCAATGCCATGACCGCGAGCGGATCCTCCGCGGCCCAGGCGTGACAGAGCCCCATATTCCACCAGACCTGCCAATCGTTCCGGCGTTCGCGGGCGATGGGGGCGAACGCCTTCGCGGCATCGCTGAAACAGCCGATCGCCGCCAGCTTTGTGGCGGTTTCAAACTGGGCCAACAACGCCCCCAGGCCGGCGATGGGGCGCAACTGGAAATTCAAGCGAAAGGGATAGAGCAACCCCGCAGTACGGACGAGCTGCGCGATGTCTTCGAACATCGCCTCACGGTTTTCGGCGTTCGACAGCAAACCCGACTGGAAATAGTGCTTGATTGCCGCGAGAGAATGAGCGTCTTTCAACAGGTAGTCACCCAAACCATAGAGGGCCGCCGCCCCCCAGGGAGACTGTTGTCCATTAATCTTCTGGAGCATGCGGGAGAATTTCTTCTGCGCCGCCGGGTAACCCTTTTCCTGCAGCTCCTGCATGGCGTCAATCGCCAGGACTTCGGGATGGTCGGGAGTGTCTTTCAACATCTCCTGAACGAGTGTTCGCATGCGGTCCGAGTCGATCGCCTCGTTCCCGCCGTTCCCGAGCCGCATCAGATTGATGGCGACCATCAGCCGCAACCCGGTCCGGGCGGACCGTTCGGAAACCCCTTTCTTGAGAACCCCCTCAAGGTAGGTCACCGCTTTTTCGAACTGTTCGCGCTCTTCAAGCTCGTTCGCTCGCCCCAGATCTTCCATCACGGAGAGACAACAGAACTTCAGCTTCTTGCCGCTGCCACAGTGACATGCGCGGTACACATCTTGCTCAGGCATCACGCTTTCCCGAATTCCCAACGGTCGACAACCAAAGGGGCGAAGTGTAGCAGATGGAGAAAACAAACTCACCCTTCCGGCCCAACGCCTTTTCGGCACAGCCCGTTCGCAGGTTAAATCGGGTGCTGCGGCCTGCGATCCATCGGTTTTGGAGATGGTCGTCGAAATAGGGCACTACCCACAAACATATCTGTACACTGCGTTTCTTGAAGAAACCCGAATTGTCAGACGCGGAGGTCGAAGGATACCGACGAGCGACCATCGGAAGCGGTCGGATCGAACCTCGATCGGCAGCTCGTACCGAGTCAAGCGCCGCGACCTTGTTAGGGGTTCGAGGCGGGGTTGAAGCGGTATTGGTTGGCGGTCGGGTGCCAGAACGCCGCGAGGTCGGTGTATTTCTGGTCGAACACCGTCTCGGTGACGATTTGGTTGTTGACTGCAGTGACCTGCGTGTCGGCACGAAAGTTGTAACTGTGGGCGAAGTTGTCGGTCACCGTATTGCCCGAGGCCAGGTTCAACTTCTGTCCGAGCATGATCCACGGTTTCGGTTTAGTGTTCCAACTGCTGTAGCAGGTGTTGTTTTGGATGAGACAACCCTGGGCATCGTAGAGCGAGATCCCGTGGTAGTTGTCGGCGTTGACGACATTGTCTTCCACGAGGAAGTTGACCAGCGGCCCATCGTAACAGCCGATTCCCATGAGCGGGTTGGGAAAGGGAAGATCATCCGATTCACTCGCGATGATCAGATTGCCGCGGAGAATCATGTCGCGAACGGTTCCGGTGCCGACGTTGAATAGAAACACCTGGATCCCGTCGTCGTGGTTCGGATCGCCGTCGTCGGTTCCGCAGTAGTTGTTCTTGATGATGTTGTATTGAACCGTGAGCCCGTCGCGGAGAGCACGGATGCCGTCCCCGGAGAAATTGGAGATGACATTCCCTTCGCAGAGGCAATCGATCGCGCAGAGATTGATTCCAAACCGGACATTGAACAGAAAGTTGTTCCGGGCGACATGCCCGTAGCCATGCCTTCCGAGACGGATTCCACTCTTCGACTTGTTCACCCAGTCGTCCGCCGTCCAGTTCGACGAGTCGAGCGTGGTGCAGATGAAACAGTCTTCGATGACCATTTCAGAGCTTTCTTCTCCTCCATGTTCGGCAAGTTTGACCAGCTCAGAGGGCGGGGTGCCAGCGGAGGCGGGGGCGAACTCAGGAGAGATTGTCAGTCCTTTCAGCAGCCAGCGTTGACCTTCACGAATCTCGACCCAACCCAACCGTGGCGTGGCTCCCTCGTCGGCGGCAATGGTGATCGTCTGCGGGTTGTACCCCTTCGTGATGTAGAGGATTCCCTGGTAGCCCGATCGCAGCAGGATCGTGTCGCCCGGTTTAACGGGGGCTGTCGGGTTGGTGGACGTCCCGTTCAGTTCGACGAGTTTAATCTTTTTGGCTGCGACCACTTCCTGCAGGGTGCGCCACGGATGCAGTGAACTGCCGTCCCCCTGAGGAGACCCAAGAACGGGGTCGCAATAAAACGTGGCGGCACAGGCCGTCTGACCAAACACCGCGAACCCCAGAACCGCCGGTACGAATGCCAGAAGCGTCGCCACGACGGAATATCCAACTCGCCCTCGGACCATCGTTACACCCAATGCGTGAAGTTCCACCGAAGAATTTTCGCCTGCGAGAAATCTTGTACATAAATCGAAACATGAGGAAAAGCGACACTTTCGCCGATGTCAAAAATGAGAAACTACTGAAAATGTAGGTATTCGGGACTGTATCGCCCCCCATAGGCAACGGCAGCCAGAAGGCAAGCCCCCAATTGCTACAGTCTCAAAACTGAGAGTGTGGTGCTTGCCGAGCCGAAATCAACCGATGCGGCCCGGCCGCAAACAGGAGTTCTAACCAGAGGCGCGTTCATCAGTAAGCGGTAGCCGAAATCACCTTCTGGTAGACGAGCCCCGGCCCGGATTTGAATTCTTCGCCGGGGTTGTATCCTACGCGGGCCGATGAAAAAGTCCAATTGACGCTTGAGCAGGCTTCCCGTACCCTGAAATCTCAATCAGTTGCCCGCACCTCTTCGTCGCCCCGCGCGACGGTCGTTCAACAAGGAATCGCACGTGGCCGCCCGCCGTTCGGACAATGGGAGTAATGAATCGGGGGGGGGACAGGGGACCGCCGAAATGACCTCCCGGGCTCGCTCGTGGCCCACACTCTGCCAGTTCGCGGTGTTCGTCGAGAATCGTGTCGGCCGACTGCACGCGCTGATGCGGCATCTCGAAAGTCACAGCGTGCGGATCGTGGCGCTGTCGATCGCCAATTCCGTTGACTGCGCGATCGTGCGGCTGATGGTGAACGACGCCGACCGCGGCCGCGAGATCTTGAAGCTGTCGGAGTTCTCGTTCGCCGAGATTGAACTGGTGGGGGTCGAAGTTCCCGATTGCCCGCAGCCGTTTCTGCAAATCTGCCTGGCACTGCTCCAGGCGGAAGTCAACGTCCAGTATACGTACCCACTGCTGTATCAACGGGGGCACGGCGCGATCGCGATGTACGTCGACGATATCGACCTGGCGATTCGCACGCTCGAAGACAAGGGAATGGTCATTGTGACCGAAAGCGACCTGCTTCTCGACGACGAACTCTAAAGCCATGAGCGAACGCGCGATCCAGCAACTTTTCGACCTCTCGGGCCGCACGGTGCTGATCACCGGAGGGACGGGATTTCTCGGTTCGGCGATGTCGCGGGCACTCGCCGAAGCGGGAGCCTCGGTGATCATCTCCAGTCGCGAGCAGTCACGCGCGCAGACCGCCGCCGCCGCGCTTCCCACACCCAACGGACAAACGCATTACGGGGTCGAACTCGACCACATGGAGCCGGACCGGTGCGACGCGTGGTTCGCCCGCGCTGTCGAGTGCACTGGCCAGATCGACGCGTTGATTAATAACGGCAACGAAGCAGTGGCGGCTGATGTCACGAATGTGACAACCGAACAATTCAATCGCCAGTTGGCGAACGCGACCGGGTACTTCACGCTCTCCCGGCTGTTTCACGATCACATTGTCGCGCGCGGTACGACGGGGAGCATTGTTCTGTTGGGTTCCATGTACGGCGTCGTCGGTTCGTACCCCGACGCGTACGCCGGCATCTGCGTCGCCAGTCCGGTCGGATACCATGCCCTCAAAGGGGGGATCATCCACATGACCAGGCACCTGGCGGTGTATTGGGCCCCATCGGGTGTGCGCGTCAACTGCCTCAGTCCCGGTCCGTTCCCCTCGGAAAAAGCCCCGCAGGCGATGGTGGAACGGTTGTGCGGCAAGTCGCCCATGGGACGTATGGGGCGACCCGAAGAAGTGAAAGGGGCGATCGTTTTCCTGGTGAGCGACGCCAGCAGTTACGTCACAGGACAAAACCTGTTGGTCGACGGTGGGTGGACGGCTTGGTAGGGAGTACCCTACGGAACCAGAACCGCACCATCGTGTTCCACCACGTGCTGGCAGAGCAGTTAGCGAATTCGCGCATGGCAGCAGGTGCAACCGTCGCCCGCTCCCGTGGCGCACTTGATCTCGCGAACTGAGGAAAGCCCGCACACTTCAATCGCCTCGGCGATCGTACTCAGCCGCACCTTCAGGCAACGACACACGATTTGATCGTGGTCGGTGAAGGGGTCATGGGAATGTTCGGGAATCTGCATCGACCGGTCTCATCGAACCCGGCACGTCGCCGGAGGGATTGTTGAGAATGAGTCTCAGTTGCAGGTAATTATTCCCTCTGGTTTGAGGAACGTCAAGCCCGAACAATCAAATCCAATGTGTGAGTCCGCCATCAGGGTGTTTCCTCAATATTCGGGATGTTCGGCATCGCCCTTTCTGTCCCGCATCGACCTTCGGGTTGGTCTCGGTCCGAAATCGGGTATACTGCGGGCTACGGGGTTCGATGTTCGCCTTTAGGTCCTGTGGAGTTCCATCATGTTCGACCTTACCTCGCCACGTTTTCGAGTGAGCGGTGTTTGCCGAGTCACCGTGTCGACATTGCTCCTGGTCGCCGGACTGTTGTTCGCGTCCCTCCCGTCCGCCACTGCCTGTCCGTTCTGCGCCTCCCCCTCGCTGACTTTGGCCGAACAGCTTGCCAAGTCCGACGCGGCGGTGCTGGTGCAGTGGGTGTCGGCGGAAATGCCTGACAAAGAATCAATCGGCTCAACAAC
This sequence comes from Planctomycetota bacterium, assembly GCA_026692825.1. Lineage (GTDB taxonomy): Bacteria > Planctomycetota > Planctomycetia > Planctomycetales > Planctomycetaceae > UBA10511. Next base: position 7,371 of record JAPLOC010000407.1, read on the forward strand.
CTACGCCATCGTCGATGTCGCGCGGGCTCCAGGCAAGCCGGCCGCCGCTCTGTCAGACAAACCGAAATCGAAGTTCACCGAGAAAGCCCTGGCCGGCGAAAAACCCGCTCTTCCCAAGGCTCTGGAAAAAGGGAAGAAGATCACAGTCGACCGCTACCGCGAAGGGAAAGCGGGGGATCTGTCGATTCTGCTGGGAAGCGCGACGCAATCGGGCGGAATCGAGTGGGGCAACCCGCTGGAGGTGACCGAGAGCATGTATCAGTACATGATTCAGGCCCCCTCTCCCGAGACGGCCCCCGAAAAACGGCTCGCCTATTTCGTGAAGTTTCTGGAGACGGGCGACCCGGTGATCGCTGGCGACGCCTACCAGGAATTCGCCAACGCCCCCTACAAAGACATCGTCGCCCTCACCGAGAAATTCCCGCGGGAAAAACTCCGCAAGTGGGTCGCCGACCCCAAGACCTCGGCCGGCCGGCTGGGGCTGTATGGCCTGATGCTCGGCTTGTGCGGGACGGCGGAAGATGCCAAGACCATGGAAGAAAAGATCGTCGAAAAGTCAGACGATTACCGACTGGGAATCGACGGCGTGATGGGAGGGTATCTTCTGCTGACGGGTGAGAAAGGGCTGGACGTGATCGAAAAGTCGAAGATCGCCGACCCGAAGGCGACCTTCAGCGAGACTTACGCGGCGCGGCAGGCGATTCTCTTTCTGTCGTCCTATGGAGCGGGGAAGATTCCCGCCAAGCGATTGTTGAGCGCTCTCGAAAAGCTGCTCGAAGCCCGGCCCGAGATGGCCGACCTGACCATCGCCGACCTCGCCCGTTTGAAAGACTGGGCGATTCAGGACCGGTTGATGGAGCTGTATGGGACCGAGGCGTTCGATGTTCCCGCAATCAAACGTTCGATCATCCGCTACATGCTGGCAAGCACGAAGGATGTGCCGATGGGGGGGAATGAAAAACTCCCCCCGCACGCCGAGAGCGGCCAGAAACATATCGAAACGCTGCGTAAACGCGATCCCAAGCTGGTCGCGGAAGCCGAGAAGTTCTTCTTCCTGAACTAGTTTCACGGAATCCGGTGCCCTCGCGACGACGGGAGACCATGTGACCACGAAAGCCTGTTTCGGCGAAAGTTTCATCGCGCTGCGGCGGCTGGTGATAGCCCCCTTGTTGCTGGCTGCAGTAGTGACGGGCGCGGTCGAAGCGTGTCCGTTCTGTGCCAAATCGCAGCGGCCCACGCTCGGTGAGCAGCAGGCGCTGGCGGAAGTGATCGCGGTCGCCTCCTGGAAGAAGATGGTTCCCGCCAAGGGGGAACGGGGTGCCGAGACGACATTCGAAATCACCGAACTGCTGAAGTCAAATCCCAAAGGGCCGGCCAAAGGATCGGACGTTGTCGTTCCTGTCGAACGTCCCGGCCCCAAGGGAACGCTGGAAATTTGGTTCGGCGCGACGTCGAACGGCGATCTGGAGTGGACCTATCGCGTCCCAGTGTCGGCGGAGGCGGTGGCCTATCTGAAGAAAGCCCCTCCCCGCGACGCGGCGGAACGAAAGCGATTGCAGTTCTATCTGCAATTCCTGGAACACGACGACCAGGCGATCGCCGACGACGCCTTTCAAGAGTTCGCGTCGGCCCGGTTCGAGGATGTTCAGGGAGCGGTCCAATCGTTCGATTCCAAGAAGGTACGGGGCTGGCTGGCCAACGAGAACCTCCCTGTGAATCGCCGTGGCTTGTACGGACTGATGTTGGGTCTGACCGGTTCTGCCGACGACGAGGAGTTCTTCCGTCAGCAGATTGAGTCGAACACCGACGAGATCCGAATCGGAATCGACGGCGTGATCGGGGGATATTTGTACCTGACAGGGGAAAAGGGAATGGAGTTCGTTGAGCGGACGAAGATCATCGATCCCGCCACGCCGTTCTCCGAGACATATTCCGCCATGCAGGCGCTGCGCTTCCTGTGGACGTACGGAGCCGAACGGGTGCCGCGCGAGCGGATCCTGTCGGCGATGCGCCGCCTCGTCGACCGTGCGGCGGTCTGTGACATCGTCATCAACGACCTGGCGCGCTGGAAGGACTGGAGCCAGCAGGAAAAGCTAATGAAGCTGTACGGCACCAAAGACTACGACCTCCCCTCGATCAAACGAGCGATCATCCGCTATATGGTCGCCAGTACGAAAGATGTCCCGACTGAAGAGGCTGGCGAACTGCCGGCGCACGCAGTGACGGGGCAGAAAAACGTTGACGCGCTTCGCGAACGGGATCCGAAACGGGTCGCCGAGGTGGAGCGATTTTTCTTTCCGCAGTAGTCGGTCCCGTGGCGAGTGGTTCGCCCCGAAGATCCACCCGAGCCGGCGACACCAAGGAAGGTGATTCTTGAACACGACTTCGAATTGCGTTCACGTGACGGACGGACGGGCCTTGCCCACGCGGTGGCGGTGGGTGTGGGAGCGTCACACTGCGACAAACGGTTTCGGACAACGCCTGATCAGCTTCTGTCTGGCTTTGGGGTTGTTGCTGGTGCCGTGGACGGCGTCCCGACCGGTGGGAGCCTGCGAGATTTGCGGTCAGCCGACGTTGACACT